>DATGTB010000001.1:0-8445 GCA_035302065.1 Paenalcaligenes sp.
GTGGCCCGAATATCAAGTTCAGAGGTGCATTCGACAACAAGGAGTGAAATGGGGCCGTCCCCCTGGGCCTGCAAGATAAGTGAGCCCTGGTATTTGAGGTTACCGGCCAACAGTACAGCGGCTGCGCATAGTTCGCCCAAAAGGGTTTGTACAACAGCTGGATATTGGCTGTGCTGCAAGGCTTCCTGCCAGCTACGCTCAAGAATAACGGTTTGCAGGCGAGTAAGCTGATCATCAAAAAGATATCTGTGAAGCTGATCGGTCATTTTATTGGCTGTAGAAAATCAGGGTTGGTGGACCAAACGGGTATGACACATGCGATCGTGCATGAATTGTTGGTTTGGATCCAGCCAGGTATAGATAAAATTACTAAAAGGGGCAAATATAATCAGCAGGCTCAGGGCTGGGGTTTTGCTGCTTCGGGCGGCGAGCTCGATGATCATTGCCGTTATGAGGGGGAAAACCCACATCAGTACATAGCGCCTGAGCAGCCGGCCGACAGTAGGCCGTGCGCCCGTAGCGGAAAGCAGGCGGATATGCCAGGTTTTCATGGCCAGGGTCTGGCCGTTCTTGCGCCAGGCTGAGAGAAAATAAATACTGATAATAATAAATAAAAATGCCTGCCGGGCAGCGCGCAGCTTGAGTGCGTGGCGGCTGTCAGTCGCGATATCAAATAGGAATCCGGCCAGAAAAACAAGGCCAAAGAGCAGCATGCCCTCGTATACCATACACGCAAAAAGGCGTAGGCGACTCGGGGTGGATATGTGAGTATTTTCCATAGGCCAAGATTATAAGCGCAATGCAGGCAAAAAAAAACGGTTTCGTCGCCGAAACCGTAAAACTGCAATAGAGGAGACAGATGAAATAAAACTTGATTCGCTGCATCAAATCTGTTAACCCAACACAGACATCATGAATTGCAAGCATGAGATCTAGGGTTAACCCTATTATAGGGAAAACCCTAGGGATTGGCAAGCAAAAAATTATGGTTTGAGGCCGTGAATTTCGAACTGGAACAAACGACAATCCAGAGCACCGTTATAAACCGGGAAGCGTCTGTCTGGCCGCAGTTGCAGGTGTTGTGGGAGCTCCAGGTCGCTGCTGATAATATTGACGGACCAGCCATCATAATGGGTTTTCAGGTGCGTCGACCACTGATACCAGAACTCGCTTTCCGCACCGCTTAGTCGCTCACCATAGGGCGGGTTGGTAACGATGGAGCCGACTGCGGCTGGGGGCAGCAGACTTTGAGCGCTTTGATTCTCAAAACGGATATTGCCTGGGGCAAGGCGGGCCCGTTGCATATTATCCTGGGCCTGAACGATGGCTTGTGGATCAATATCACTGCCAATGAGTTCAGTCTCCAGGGTCGGACGGATCTCGCTGCGGGCTTTTTCCTTGAGACTACGCCAAATGCGGGGGTTATGATTGCGCAGGCGTTCAAAATGAAAAGGCCTGTTCAAGCCTGCCGGGGCGTTGAGTGCTATCCAGGCGGCCTCAATCAAAATAGTGCCACTGCCGCAAAAGGGATCAATCAGGGGTTGTCCTGGTTGCCAACTGGATAGGGCGAGGAGCCCTGCTGCCAGATTCTCGCGCAAGGGGGCTTGACCCTTGTCATGACGCCAGCCGCGTTTGAATAGGGACTCGCCGCTGCTGTCCAGATAAAGTGTGGCTGTGCGCTCATCCAGAAATAGATGTACCTTGGCATCGGGGCGTACTGTATCGACATCGGGGCGTGCCCCCTCACGTTGGCGGAGGCGGTCACAGATAGCGTCTTTGACGCGCAAGTTGCAGTATTGCAGACTTTGCATGGGGCTACGCACTGCCGAGGTGTCTACCCGCAGGCGGTCTCTGGGGCCAAACCATTTTTCCCATTCCGTATCCAGGGCGAGGGCATAAATGTCGTCCGGATTGCGCACCTCGGCATGAGCAATTTGTACCAAAATTCTGGTGGCGATACGTGAATAGAGGTTCGCCCGTAAAATGCCCTGCCAATCCGTTTGAAAGCGGCAACCCGCTCGCAGCCGCTCAACCTCGTCAAATTGCAATGCTTTGAGTTCCTGCTCAAGTACCTCCTCCAGACCCTGAGGACAGGGGGCAAAGAGAGTAAAGGGCAGGCGCTCAGCCGAATGTGTGCGTTGGGGGGTGGTTTGTGGTTGCGGTGCTACGGCAGGACGCGGGGCCGCATGGCGTGCTACCTTGGCAACTGGAATCCCGGTCTCAGTGCTGCTTTTATGTTTTTTGGCACTGGGGTCTATCTGGCGTTGTCGGGTACGGGCCTGGGCGCGTCGGACACGCGCACCAGAACGCACAGGCGTGTCATCGTCGCTGGTACGCCGTTTGTTTTTGCGGGGCAAACCAAGTGTTTTTTTCGCAGATGATGTCATAAGGGGAACCTAAAAAGGTTTAAAGATCACAAGATAAAGAATAATTAACAGCAGAATAAACGGGATTTCGTTAAACCAGCGAAAAAACACATGACCCGGAGTGTGTGTGGTTGATTGAAAGCGTTTCAGATAGCGTCCACAAAAATAGTGGAAGATAATCAAAAGAATTACGAACAGTATTTTGGCATGTATCCAGCCCGCCCCCTTGCCGATGCCAAAATATAAAAACAAGGTCAGCCCGCTCAGTACGGCGAGCAGGGCCAAGGGAAACATAAAGCGGTAAAGCCTTTGGGCCATACCTAGCAGCACGGTGCGGGCGGGCTGATCCGCTGCGCTTTGGGCAATATTGACATAAATGCGGGGCAGATAAAAAAGCCCCGCAAACCAGGCAATAACAAACAGGATATGGAGTAGCTTTACCCATAAAAAGCCCATGATTACTGCCCTCTGAGTTGCCCATTACCGGTGAGCACCCATTTTTCTGTGGTCAGTCCCTCCAGGCCTACGGGTCCACGGGCATGCAAACGGTTGGTCGAAATACCGATTTCAGCACCCAGGCCGTATTCAAATCCGTCGGCAAAACAGGTGGGTAAATTAACATAAACCGAGCTTGAGTCCACCTCTTTTTGAAAGCGCAAGGCGGCACTCAGGTTTTCTGTTGCAATGGCGTCAGTATGCTCGGAGCTGTACTGGGCGATGTGATCAAGGGCCTGATCCATGGAGTCCACAATGCGGATAGCGAGGACAGGGGCCAGATACTCAGTTTCCCAATCCTCCTCGGTCGCAGCCTTGACGTCATCCAGCAGCTCCCGTGTGCGCTCACAGCCTCTGAGCTCTACGCCTTTTTGTAGCAGCTCGGCACAAAGATCGGGCAGCACGGCCGGCGCCACCTCATGATGAACCAGCAAGGTTTCCATCGTGCCACAAATACCATAGCGATAAGTTTTGGCGTTGATGGCGATGGCGTGCGCTTTGGACAGGTCGGCGTCCTTGTCAATGTAAAGGTGGCAATTACCATCAAGGTGCTTGATCAATGGTACGGTGGCTTCTGCGGTCAAACGTTCGATCAAGCCCTTGCCTCCGCGCGGAACAATCACATCAACATAGTCTGTCATGGTCACCAGGGCGCCTACAGCGGCCCGATCCGTCGTTGGTACGACCTGTACTGCATCAATGGGCAGCTTGGCAGCCTCCAGCCCGGCGTGAATAACCTCGCCCAGGGCCTGATTCGAGTGAAAGGCCTCACTGCCGCCCCTGAGGATGGTCACATTGCCGGATTTGATACATAGGGCTGCGGCGTCAATGGTCACATTTGGGCGTGATTCATAAATGATGCCTATCACACCGATGGGCACGCGCATTTTGGCCACCATCATGCCATTGGGACGGATGATGGTTTCACTACGCTTGCCGACGGGGTCCGCCATATCAGCGATTTGTCGCAGGCCGGTGGCCATATTCTGGATAGTAGTCTCGTTGATGGTCAAACGATCAACCAGGGGGGCGGCCAGTTGTCTTTCCCGGGCTGCAACCAGATCAAGCTGGTTGGCAGCGATAATTTGCTCTTTGTTCTCTAATAGGCCATCGGCCATTTGTCGCAATGCTGCAGATTTTTGGGCATCTGAGGCATTACGCATCACGCGTGCAGCAGCTTTGGCCTTTTGGCCGATTGTCTGCATCAGCTCTGTGGTCGAGATTTGTTCAGTTGTGCTGCTAGTCATGTGTGTGTCACCTTTTCATTCATTTAAGCAGTGGCTTGGGCGATACGCATGCATAGACGCGTAATTTCTGCCCATGGATTATCCAAGCGATGCGCTACGGGGTAGCCTTTGATGGCCTGATCTATATCATAAGCATGCGCCACACATTGCGTCCAGAATCGGAGCGTGGTGCGTTGAAGCGCTTGTTGTGTCTGCTGTTGGCGCGGACCAAAGACCTGATTTTGCCTGAGCTTGGGCTGCAGATCCTGACCCGCCTGCTGCAGGGCGCTAAGCTCTGCGAGTAAGCGCGTTTGTTCACCAACCACCCACAGGACCAGGGGTAAAGGCTCGCCTTCTGCCTCCAGGCTGCGCAAGATTTTGAGTGCCCGTGGCGCATCACCGGTTAGTAGGGTTTCGCGCAGGTCAAATATATTGTACCGTGCAACATCCAGTACGGCCTCCTGTATCTGCTCCAGGCTCAGGGTCCCCGCTGGGTAGAGCAGGCCCAGTTTCAGTATTTCCTGGTGCGCCGCCAGCAAATGGCCCTCAACCTGCTCACAGAGCCATTGTGCTGTTTGTTCGTCACAGCTTTGTTGTTGTCGCTGCAGCCGACCCTGAATCCAGCGTCCCAGCTGTTGGCGGGGCACTCTGGGCGCCTCTATCCAGACTGCATGCTCTTGCA
Source organism: Paenalcaligenes sp. (assembly GCA_035302065.1). Classification (GTDB taxonomy): domain Bacteria; phylum Pseudomonadota; class Gammaproteobacteria; order Burkholderiales; family Burkholderiaceae_B; genus Paenalcaligenes. The sequence continues at coordinate 4,770 of DATGTB010000001.1, forward strand.
AGGCCTGAGCCCAGCGTGCGCGCAGGCTGCTGCGATTGAGATAAGGTAGCTTGATGAGGACGACCAAATCTGTGCGTGTGCCGATTAACTGCCATAACTCGCCCAGATGCTGGCCACCCTGTCGGCCCGGACGCCCGGTAGCTAAAGAAAGCTCCACCAGTACAGGATCGCCAAACAAGGACTGGCTTTGACAGGCTGCAGTCAGGGCATCCCAATTGGATTGGGCATCCAGCTGTAACTGCTGCCGTTCAGTAAAGCCCAGTCGTTGCGCCGCACTGCGCAGGGCATCACAAGCCTCTATATGCAACAACTCCTCATCTCCACAGACGACGTAAAGAGGATGGAGCTGTTGCGCTTTGGCAGCGTGGGCCTGCCATTGTTCGGCATGAAAACGTTGTGCCATGGTGAAGGTTAACTATCTACGAATCATTCAAAATGCAAGCTGGGCAGAAACTCCTCATCGCTTTCATCTATTGAATCATCTGGCCATTGGATTTCTGACGCCTCATCCGGCTCCATATCCTTTTGTTGCTCGAGCATTTCAAAGCGTTCAGTGATATCTGGCGCGGTCAGACGGCGGGATAGTCTTTCGATGACATCCTGCTCCATGGCTGCGTAAAGGCTTGCCCGTTCACTTTCCTTGGCCTGTACGGAATCAGGATCATTAGGCAGGTAGCGGGTCACGGTCAAGGTTGTTGGCGCGAGGATTTTCTTTCCCTGTGCATCCAGCAATTCAAAACGAAAGACCAAATTGAGTTGGTATTCCTCAACATTACCCTGGGGATCCAGGGCGACATCACGGGTGCGTCGACTGTTTTGTAGCTGAATCAGGGTGGCCTGGGCCTCATCGCGCTCGGCTACAAAGCGCAAACCAGGGGAGTTTGCCTCGAGCATACGCTGCAATTGGGCACCAAAGGCAGAGTTAAGCGAGATGTTAGTGTACAACGTATTAAAGGGTAACGGGCTACCGCCCTTGAGTTTAAACCCGCAACCAGACAGCGCCAGACTCAGCCCGATGCCAACAATCAGCAAAAGGCGTACGGGCCTGAGCCAGGCATTGGTGAGTCGCGGCAAGGGCGTAGTCATGCGCATAAACTAGCCCACCACGTTGACCAAACGGCCCGGTACCACAATGATACGTTTGGGTGTGCGGCCTTCAAGGTGGCGTGCCACGGCCTCATGCTCAGCAGCCGTTTGCTCGATGAGCTCCTTGTCTGCATCGTGCGCCACAATGATATGCCCCCGAACCCGGCCATTGACCTGCAAGGTTAGCTGTATCTCCTCGGCAATCAGAGCCTGCTCATCGACCACCGGCCAGGAGGTATCCAGTAAATCACCGTGGCGCTCGTTGTAATTGAGCTGATTCCAGAGAGACCAGCAAATATGCGGCACGATAGGATACAGCACTCGCAGCAAGATGGACATGCACTCCGCAAGCGCGGCTTGGGCGGCCTCGGAATTATCGAGCTTGGCATCCTCGAGGGTGTTGAGCATTTTCATGGCGCCAGAAACCACCGTATTGTATTGGATGCGGTGATAGTCATAATCAGCCTGCTTGAGCAAGGCATGAATCTCGCGGCGCATTTCCTTGATGCTGTCGTCCAAATCCTCATAATCCTGAATGGCTAATGACGTACCGGCCTGGATTTGCTCGCGCTGCTTGAATGCAAAAGCCCACAGGCGGCGCAGGAATCGATGGGCGCCCTCCATGCCTGTGCTTGACCATTCCAGCGTCTGCTCGGGAGGGCTGGCAAACATGGTAAATAAACGGGCGGTATCTGCACCCATTTGATCAATGATGGCCTGGGGGTCAACCCCATTATTTTTGGACTTGGACATGGTGCCAATGCCTTCATACTGCACCTCGGAGCCATCGCTTTTCAGGTACGCGCCAATGATATTGCCATGCTCGTCATAGGTGTTTTTTACCTCACTGGGGGCGAAGTATTCAATGCCCCCGCGCTCGTTGCGGCGGGAGTAGATATGATTTAACACCATGCCCTGAGTCAGCAAACGGGTGAAAGGCTCATCAAAAGACACCAACCCCATGTCTCGCATGACCTTGGTCCAGAAGCGGGCATAGAGCAGGTGTAATACGGCATGCTCAATACCGCCGATGTATTGGTCCATGGGCATCCAGTAATCATTACGCTCATCAACCATGGCATCCGGGTTGTCGGGGCAGGTGTAGCGCATGAAATACCAGGAGGAGTCAACAAAAGTATCCATGGTGTCGGTTTCTCGCTGTGCATCCTGGCCGCATTCGGGGCATTGGCAGTTCAGAAAATCCTGATCCTGCGTCAAGGGGTTGCCACTGCCATCAGGAATGAGGTGCTCTGGCAAAAGTACCGGCAAATCCTCCTCGGGCACAGGGACCGGACCGCATTCTGGACAATGGATGATTGGTATGGGGGTACCCCAGTAGCGTTGGCGGGAAATCCCCCAATCACGCAGGCGATAGGTGGTTTTTTTCTCACCCAGGCCTTTGGCCTGCAGATCCGCACTGATGCGCTCGCGCGCCTCGGGACAGCTCAACCCATCATAGGGGTCGGAGTGAATCAGGACCCCCTCATTTTCATTGGCATACCAGTCCGCCCAGCGAGTAGTGGAGAATTGTTGCTCATTAACACTGATGACCTGTTGGATAGGAAGCTCGTATTTCAGGGCAAACTCAAAATCTCGCTCATCATGGGCAGGTACCCCCATGACAGCCCCATCACCGTAGCTCATCAACACATAGTTACCGACCCACACCGGGATTTCCTCCTGGGTAATGGGGTGGGTAACGGTTAAACCGGTGGGCATGCCTTCTTTTTCGCGGGTGGCGATATCAGCCTCGGATTGTCCGCCCCGTTTGCTGGCTGCAATGAACTCAGCGAGCTCGTTGTTGCTGCGTGCAGCATGCTCGGCCAACGGGTGCTCAGGTGCAACGGCACAGAAAGTCACCCCCATGATGGTATCTGCGCGGGTCGTAAATACATAAAGACGGCCATCCTGAATCAGCTGACCTGTCTCATCTCGTATGTCATGGGTAAAAGCAAAGCGCAGTCCGTGGCTTTTGCCAATCCAGTGCGCTTGCATGGTACGTACGCGCTCAGGCCAGCCATCAAGATCGTTTTTAACCCCCTCCAGCAGTTCATCTGCGTAGCGGGTAATGGCGAGGTAATAACCCGGGATCTCGCGCTTTTCAACCAGCGCCCCTGAGCGCCAGCCGCGGCCATCAATCACCTGCTCATTTGCCAAAACAGTCTGATCCACCGGATCCCAGTTGACGACCTGGGTTTTGCGATAGGCGATGCCGGCCTTGAGCATACGCAGGAAAAACCATTGGTTCCATTTGTAATATTCGGGGTCGCAGGCATTGACCTCCCGGGACCAGTCGATGGCCAGCCCCATCGCCTTCATTTGTTTTTTCATGTAGGCGATATTTTCGTAGGTCCACTGGGCCGGGGGAACTTTGGAGCTCAGGGCGGCATTTTCGGCAGGCATCCCGAAAGCATCCCAGCCCATGGGCATCAAAACGTTATAACCACTAAGGCGCAAGTACCGGGTCATTACATCATTGATGGTGTAATTTCGTACGTGGCCCATATGGAGTTTGCCACTCGGGTAGGGCAACATGGAACAAGCATAGTATTTGGGTTTGGGGCTGCCATCGGGATTGGTAGCCTGCTCG
>DATGTB010000002.1:0-5248 GCA_035302065.1 Paenalcaligenes sp.
GCCAGGAGGGAGCCGAGTTTGGCTGGGATCCCAAACAGGCAGACGACCGATTGGTCATCTTTACCGAAAGTATTGTCACCCTGGAGTTTTTAGAAAAACACCTGCCCAGAGATCTCAAGCTGAAAAAAAACCAGGTGCTGAAATTGCGTGGTGATATGCGTGATAGCGATCTCGCCGCCACGGTGGATAACTTTAACCAAAAAAATCACCCCGCTCGACTACTGATCTGTTCGGATGTGGCCAGTGAAGGGATCAACTTGCATCACCTCAGTCATCGCATGATCCATTTTGATATTCCTTGGTCCTTGATGGTCTTTCAGCAGCGTAATGGCCGTATTGATCGTTACGGGCAGACGCGTACACCGTTGATTCGCTATTTACTCACAGATAGCGATTTGGAAAAAATCCATGGCGATCAGCGCGTATTGGAAATCCTCATTCGCAAAGATGAGCAGGCCGGTAAAAATATCGGGGATCCCAGCGAGTTTAGCCAAGAAGAGGGTGAGGTTCAGATTGCTGAATTGATAGAGCGGGATGCAACGGCGGATTTGGATGAGCTCATTAATGCCTTTTTTATGGGTACGACCGCTGAGCAGCAGCCCGGTGAAGAGTTGGCAGCCTTTACCCCCAAGGTTGTAGAGCAAAGTCTGGAGGACATGCTTGCTGAACGCCCCAAACTGTTTCACAGCGATTTAGCCTACGCTAATGCTGCACTGCAGTGGCTGCAGCAGGACTTAAGTTTACCTTTAGATGCACAGGTCGATGGCGCCATGCTGCGTCTGACTGCCCCTGAAGATCTGCGGCAAAGACGGCGCTTTTTGCCCCGTGAGGTTTGGCCTGCAGATGATCGTTTTATCCTCACCGACGACAAAGAACGCATTAATCAAGAGTTACAGCGCTGTCGCGAAGAGGACAGCCCCTGGCCTGATGTGCACTACCTGTGGCCTTTGCATCCTGTGATGCAGTGGTTGTACGACCGGGTGTTAAATGCTTTTGGGCGTCATGCTGCACCAGTTTTATACCTGCCTGAGCAGTTGAACAGCGCTGAACATTGGTATTTGCTCCACGGGGGGTTTCCTAACCGTCGCGGGCAAATGCACATTCACCGCTGGTGCGCGGTCAATATCGTCAAAGGGCAGGTGGTCAACAGTTGCTCATTGGAAAACTTTCTGCGGCAACTGTCTCTGGAACATTTGGTCAATCCCGGCATAGAACAGGATCATACGCAACTAAAAGAGCAATTGCCGTTGGCCATCGAACGGGCCAATCGCTTTTTGAAGGCCGAACGAACTGCATTCGAAGAAAAGAACAACGAAGCATTAGAGCAGCAATATCGTGCTTTGGAGGAGCTTAAAGAAAAACACCTGCAGCAATTAGAACAGGACCTAAGCGGTTTGCCAGAGCAACTCCAAAAGAGTCGCTATCAGCAACGTAAAGTCGAAATTGAAAGAATTTTTGCAGATTATCTGGATTGGCTGGAAAACACGCAAACCACCGAACCCCAGCCGTATTTGCAGTTAGCAGCCGTATTCACTGGTTAAAGGATGGCATGAGATGAATTTCATTGGCATTAATAATGAAAACGAGTTTTATAGCCAGCACTATATGGCAGAGATCTTTGCCGGGGATATTCGTGATGTACTCGGAAATTGGCAACAACGGGAAAACGAGGCACGCGACGCCGCAGTGACCGATCAAGACCGTCAGCAGGCCTGGCGCACACCTTGGACACAGCTTAATCAAAGAGCACGTGAATTACAGCAGCTGCAAAATGAATACCAGCATGAACGCCAGGCAGCAGAACGGCTGCGTTTGGGCCGTGAAATCATACGCAGTCTATGCACGGTATTGGCACTGCCATTTGAACCGCAGGCTGCTTATATAGAGCACCGCGAAAACTACCTGCCTGTATTGGGTACTTTATCTAATAGTCAGGGCGAGCCATTACTGTGGATGGTCGAGGCACAGGCGCTAGACAAAGCAGTTGATGCGGATACCGACCCTTTGGCCTTGTCGGTACACAAACTGCAATTAGAGGGGCTAGATAATTACCAGCCACAAGAACACAAAGCGGCTAATGACGCGCATGAATGGCAACGGTTACTTTCTACCGATGTATTTAGCCAAAACAAACCACCCCGATGGGTGATCGTGGCCAGCCCTTTTCAGTGGTTATTGATTGATCGCAGTAAATACGCCCAAAACCGATTACTGCGCTTTGATTGGCATGAATTGCTCAGTCGTCGAGAAATTGAGGCCTTGAAGGCCGTCAGCGTGTTGTTACACCAAGAGTCCCTGCTGGATAGCAGTGGGCAGGCTTTGTTGGATACCCTGGATGAAAATGCCCATAAGCACGCTTACGGGGTCTCAGAGGATCTGAAATACGCTCTGCGTGAATCCATCGAGTTATTAGGTAACGAGGCGGCAAAACAACTAATTAACCGTGCTCGTCAACATCAAAAAGGGATATTCAGCGGTCAACACCAGCTGGATGCAGAACGCCTTTCACGTGAGTGTTTACGGTTCATGTATCGCCTGCTGTTTTTGTTTTATGTAGAAGCCCGCCCAGAGCTGGGCTATGCACCGATCGACAGCGAGGTGTACCTCAAGGGTTATTCGCTAGAGCACCTGCGCATGCTGGAAATGATGCCTCTGACCACGGAACAGGATCGGCAGGGGCGTTATTTTCATGATTCCATTCAAAAACTCTTTGAGTTGGTCATGGAGGGTACCCCCGAGATCAGTCAACAGGGCTTATTCAGCAGTCAAAGCGGGCGTGATGCTTTCGAGATGGAGGCGCTGCGCTCTAAATTATTTGATAGAAAACAGACGGCCTACCTCAACCAGGTGGTGTTTCCCAATCATTTGCTGCAGCGCATCATTCGCCTGATGTCGTTAAGCAGGCCCACCCGCGGGCAACGCCGGCGGGGGCGAATTTCCTACGCACAATTGGGCATTAACCAGTTGGGCGCGGTCTATGAGGCGCTGCTCAGTTATAGGGGTTTTTTTGCCACTGAGGATCTCTACGAGGTCAAGGCTGCCAAAGGTAATTACGATATCCTCGATACGGGGTATTTTGTGAATGCAGAAAGCCTAGAGCAATACACCGAGGATGAACGTGTTTATGAACCCCGAGAAAGCCAGGATGCACCCAAACAACTAAAAAAATATCCCAAGGGCAGCTTTATTTACCGTATGGCAGGGCGAGACAGAGAGAAATCAGCCTCCTACTACACACCCGAGGTGCTCACACAGAGCTTGGTCAAATATGCTTTAAAAGAGTTGTACGAACAACAGCTGGATCTTTTGCCCGATGACCATGCACGCGCCATGCATTTATTGCAGCTGGCCATTTGTGAGCCGGCCATGGGTAGCGCTGCGTTCTTGAATGAAGCCATCAATCAAATCGCTGAAAAGTACTTAGAGCTCATGCAAAATGCGCTTGATGAGCGCATCCCGCAGCAGCAATACACGTATGAACTGCAAAAGGTTAAAATGTACCTGGCCGATAATTGCGTATTTGGTATTGATTTGAATGAGGTTGCGGTAGAGCTGGCCGAGGTTTCCTTGTGGCTGAATGCTTTATCTGAGGATCGTCACGTTCCCTGGTTTGGCTTGCAGCTATGGCAAGGAAACTCCCTGGTAGGAGCACGGCGCGAGGTCTACAAAATAGGCCAAACTGGTGTAGCCGGTAGAAATGAACAAAGCTGGCTTAATCAGGGGCCCAAGCCTTTATCCATGCAGCAGCCATTGCAAGAGGGGCAGGTCTGGCATTTCCTGTTGCCAGCCCAGGGGATGTCGGATTATAAGGATCGCGAGGTCCGCGCCCTATACCCGGAAGAGATCGATAAAATCCGTGCTTGGCGGCGCGAGTTTACCAAACCCCTGACCCCCCGAGAACAAGAGCGGGTATTAAAGCTCAGCCAAAAGGTAGAAGAGCTCTGGCAGTTGCATGCCCAGCAATTGGCCGAGATACGTAAAAAAGTCAGCGATCCCTACAATATTTATGGCGCTCAAAGCACTGACCGTACAAAAACCAGCATGGAAGAGAAGCAAATGGTGCTGGATCAAGAGCTATTTTCCAAAGGCCTAGTTAATAGTAGCGCTTTCGGTCGGCTAAAGCTGGCGATGGATTATTGGTGTGCCTTATGGTTTTGGCCGATTGAAAAGACAGACCTATTGCCCGACAGAGACCAGTGGCTATTTGAGCTAGAGACCCTGCTTTTGGGCGATACCATCACAGCCCGAACCTTTGAGCAAGGGGAGCTGTTCGCCAAAACTCAAGATCCAGAAGTAGGCAAGAAATTCATCGATGAACATGGTGTAGTCGACACCGAATTGCTGAAACGGCATTTTCCCTGTCTTGGGCTCGCTAATGAATTAGCTAGTATCCATAACTTTTTCCACTGGGGCCTGAGCTTTGCAGATATTTATGCCAAAAAAGATGGGTTTGATCTGATGCTGGGGAACCCACCCTGGCTCAAGGTGGAATGGAACTCAGGTGCGGTACTCGGAGATTATCAGCCTCAGTTCGTATTGCGCCGTTTCACTGCACCACAAATCGCCAAGCTGCGAGATGAAATCTTTACCAAACATCCGGAAGTGCAAGCCACTTGGCGCACTGAGTACGAAGAAAGCGAAGGGGTACAAAACTTCCTCAACGATGTTGCCAACTATGAAGTCCTGAAAGGGATACAAACCAACCTGTACAAATGCTTCCTGCCGCAAGCTTGGAAAAACATCCATGACCAAGGTGTCAGTGCCTTTTTACATCCCGAGGGCATCTACGACGATCCAAGGGGAGGAAGGTTAAGGAGAGAGGTCTATACGAGACTGAGAGGGCATTTTCAGTTTCATAATGAAATGGGTGTATTTGTAGAGGTTCATCATGCGACTATATTCAGTATAAATATTTATGGTGCACCCCGGAATTCGCCCAATTTTTACAGCATAGCTAATCTTTTTACTCCCAAAACTATAGATTTATGTTTTTCTCACGATGGGAGCGAGCAAGTAGGCGGATTAAAAGAAGAAATAATTAATGCACGTGGAAATATTCAATCAATTTGGAACACTAAAGGGCATGCCGACCGGATTATTCATATCGCTGAAAAAGAGTTGGCCCTGTTTGCGCAGCTTTACGATGAGCCAGGCACTGATCCATTAGAGGCGCGATTGCCGGCATTGCATGCCAGGCAGTTATTGAAAGTGTTGGAAAAGTTTGCCGCCCAGCCCAAACGTTTGGGGG
>DATGTB010000003.1:0-6799 GCA_035302065.1 Paenalcaligenes sp.
GATGGGAAAGCGGTCCTTGTGCTTGACCCAGTCAAACTTGCCCGAATCCACAATGGCGCCGGCAATGGTAGTGCCATGGCCGCCCATGTATTTGGTTAGTGAGTGCACAACAATGGCCGCACCGTAGTCAATGGGGCGGCATAATGCAGGCGAGGCTACTGTATTGTCGACGATGACGGGTACCCCATGGCGGTCGCCAATCTCCACCAATTTTTCAATATCAATGATGTTGCCAGCGGGGTTACCAATTGTTTCGCAAAAGATAGCCCGCGTCCGGTCATCAATCAGGGCTTCCAGGGCATCAGGATCGTCGTGCTCTGCGAATCTCACCTCTAATCCCTGGCGGGGCAAGGTGTGGGCGAAAAGATTATAGGTCCCCCCATATAATTTACTTACCGAAACAATGTTATCGCCAGCTCCCGCAATGGTTTGGATAGCATAGAGGATGGCGGCCATCCCGGAGGATACTGCCAGGGCAGCAATCCCGCCCTCGAGGGCAGCAACACGCTCCTCAAGGACCGCATTGGTCGGGTTGGTAATGCGGGTATAAATATTGCCTGGCACCTTCAGATCAAACAGATCGGCGCCATGCTGGGTATCATCAAATGCATAGGAGGTTGTTTGATAAATTGGCACTGCAACGGCTTTGGTCGTAGGCTCTGGCTCATAGCCAGCGTGCACAGCTAAGGTTTCAAATTTCATGTTTGTCCCCAAATATCAGAACATATGTTTTTTAGAAAAATATACCTATATACTAACCTGTTCTTGGGATAATGACGCAGTAAAATACCCATCAATCACTCTATTGCTGACTGATAGCCATTATCAGCGTGGCAAATTATGTTTTGAGGCCTGAATGAGCACTTGGATAAAACGGCTGGTTTTTGCCTTTGTCGCGCTCTTGATTATATCTCTGGTAGGCATTGCCATATTTTTCCTGACTTTTGATCCCAATGCCTACCGGGATAAGCTAGAGGAATATGTCTATCAGCGCTATGAGCGCCATTTGAACATAGAGGGGGAGATAGAGTTATCCCTCTTTCCCCGTATTGGTCTCTCGGTACAGTCCGTGCGTTTGTCAGAGACCGGCTCTGAGGAGCCTTTTGCCGCCGTCAGAAACATGCGTTTTTCGGTAGCGGTGTGGCCCTTATTGTGGAATCGGCTGGTCGTGGATCACCTCTCCCTGGAGGGGGTGCAGGCCTGGTTTGAGGTCGGGCCTGCAGCTCGGGAGCATTATCTGACCGAACCCCCGGAGGTGGACGCGCTCGCACACAAGGATGCGGATGATGAGCCTTTCTGGTCCTGGTTGCTGGCTCAGGCGCAGGCTCAGGCCCGGCCTCAGCCTCTTGAGGAAGCGGTACTGCCACGCTTGCAGCGTTCTGAGTTTCAGGTGGATATTGCCGGCCTGGAAATGCATGATAGCACCTTTTATTTTTTTGATGCCCAACGGCGCTGGAGTGCACAGCTAGGCGAGCTATCCATCACTACCGGGCGCATGACCCTGGAGCAGCCTTTTGATATCAGCATAAAGGGGCGACTACAAAGCGCCGAGCTGGCGACAGATTTGCGTGTGGATGGGCAGGGGGTAGTAACTTTGGCACCGTACTCGGGCCGCGCCATTGTTCACCGCTCACATTTTCAGTTTGCGGGCCAAGCCGGGGATTGGCAGCTGGAGCAAGGCGATTTGCGGGGTTCTGCCGAGTATCTATATGGGCAGGCGCTGGATTTCGAGCAGTTCGAGCTCACGGCCCGGGGCCAGGATCAGACTGGAGCGCTGGAGGACCTGTCCTTGAGCATGAGGGCCCAGGCTTTGGGTGTGAATTGGATGCAACAACAGCTCTGGTGGGAGGGCTTGCTGCTGCGATTTGAGGCCGAGCAGTCGCATCGCAAGATCAATATGGCCCTGGAGGCGCCCAAGCTATGGATGACTCCGGATGCGACAGAGGCTGAGACCATACAGGGCAGTGCCCGCTTTGCTCAGGGGCAGGAGGCGTTAGGGGTGCAACTGAGTCTGGCCGACTTTGAATCAGGCTGGAAAAACTTGCAGGCCGGACAGTTTCAGCTGTTGGGCCAATATAAAAATGCCCATCAGTCCTGGCGTTTGCAGTTGGAGTCGCCCTTGACCTGGTCTTTTGAAGATGAGCAATTGGAGTTTGATGCGTTGCATGGCTTGCTGCGTGTGGATGATGAGGCGCTGGCTGATGGATTCAGTGCCCGGGCGCTGGAGGGCAGTTTTTTCATACAGCCGTGGACTGGACATGCGGCCGGTGATTTATACGGAGCGCCCTGGACAGAGGTACTGCCAGAGGAGGGGGAGTCTTTGACCGCCCTGGTGGCCCCGGCCCTGGAAACGCATAATGAGTATCTATCCTGGTTGCTGTGGTTTGACCAGGAAAACCGGCCCGCACGGCTCATCACCAATCTGCAGGCCGAGGCCTTTGATCTGGGGCAGTGGCTGCCCCATGCCCAAGTGCGCAAGCAGCGCGAAGACACCCCTGCCCAAAGGCATCAGTTGAGTGAGCCACGCATTAAAACGGTATCTGTGCTGGATCAGGAGCCCGACCTGCATTGGCGCGCCCTGCCAATAAACTGGTTTTGGCAGGTGGATGCCGGTCAGTTCAGGGTAGAGCAGCTTTGGCTGGAGTCCGCCCAGTTGAATGGCCATTGGGTGCAAGATGCTTTGGAAATTACTGAATTCAAAGCGCGCTTGCATGACGGGACTATACAGGCGCATGCCTTTTGGCAAGACAGCGGGCAGCTGCATGGTTATTTGCAGCTGGACAACATAGATACAGCCGCACTGCTGGCCGGGCTGGAGGTGCGGCCCTTTCTCCAGGGAACCGGGCAGTTGGAGGCCACCTGGCATACCCAAGGTACCACCGCAGCTGCCTGGCTGGCCAATCTGAATATGCATGCTCAGGCAGACATCCGCGAGGGAGCGTTTATCGGTTTTTCAGTAACACAACAAATCGCTGCAGCTAATGAGGTGCTGCGCCAGTTGTTTGCTGCGGATGTGCCTCCCATGCCCGAGCATTACGATGACCATGCCACGACCCGGTTTGAGCAAGCCCAGTTTAGTCTGCGCGGCATGAAAGGGCAGCTGGTCCTGGATCAGTTGGATGTTCAGGATGCCGATTATGATTTGGGCTTGGGCCATCCAGCCTGGGTTGATCTCATTAATCAGCAGTTGGATATAGTGCTATTATTATCCCTGCACAGCACCGGCTCCGAGGAGCTGCCCGGGTATTGGCACAGCTTTGCCCAGGCTGGAATTCCTGTGCGGATTACCGGTGCTTTGCAGGCGCCCGAGTTGCGCATGCAATGGGCCGATATGCCGCATCGTTTTGTACAGGAGGCCATCGATGAGGGGCTGCTTGATGTGCTGGGGATGCCAGTGCATGCCTCCTTTGTGAGTGATACAAAACGCGAGCGCACCGTGGTTGAGGCTTTGGTGGAGGATACCGCCAAATACTTCGGTGCAACACTAAAGGAATTTCTACAGAAAAAATGACTGCTTATCAACCACTCGTTTACGCACCGGCCCTGACGGACAGCCGGGCCGAGCACTACCACCAGAACTGGTTTTTATGTGATACGGATTTTCAGCTGCTTCCGGCGTCTGCGCTCAGCAGGTTACAGGAAGTGAGTAGCTCAATCTATCTGGGACGGCTGCGTCTGCAGGCGCCCGGCATGCTGATGCTGGAGCTATTGCTAGATGTCGTGGAGGACGATGATAGTGTGCGCTGTGAGGCTCAGGTAGGAGATCAGCGGGTGCAGGCTATTGATGAGGGGACACTCGCGCATACCTGGTTCAGCCAGCTGCTGGGACGTGATTGTCTATGTCTGAAGGTAGATCCGGAGCGCACGCAGCAGATTTGCTGGCCTTGATTTAACGGTCAGCCTGCCCTTTGGCGGCCGTGGTCAGGCGCATGTATTTTGCCATCAGCTCATCATCAGATTCCTGATGGTCAGGGTGTACCTCGATACAGTCTACCGGGCAAACGACCTGGCATTGTGGCTCATCAAAATGCCCAACACATTCAGTACATAAATCCGGATTGATTTCATAGATTTCGGGCCCCATGTAGATCGCCTCATTGGGGCATTGGGGCTCGCATACATCACAGTTGATGCACTCTTCAGTAATATGTAATGCCATGATCGATCGCCGCTGAATAAGGGAAAGATTAAAGTTGCAGTGTACCTGATCGGTGAGATTCAGTTTGGATTATCCACGTCAAGATTAAGCTTTTCCCGATAGTCCTTGGCTTTTTTGACCAGCCAGCGCTCGACGGATGGAAAGACAAATTTGCTGACATCACCCCCCAAAATGGCAATTTCGCGCACAATGGTCCCCGAAATAAACTGATATTGATCGGAGGGGGTCATGAAGAGGGTCTCCACCTCGGGCAACAGGTAGCGGTTCATCCCGGCCAGCTGAAACTCATATTCAAAATCCGACACGGCGCGCAGCCCACGGACAATGACCCGGGCATTTTCCTCGCGGGCAAAATCCTTGAGCAGACCGCCAAAGCTTTTGACCTGCACATTAGGGTAGTGACCCAGCACCTCCCGTGCAATTTCCACCCGCTCTTCGACGGTAAAGAAAGGTTTTTTGGCGCGACTGTAAGCAATACCCACGACCACCTGATCGAATAAGTTGGCTGCCCTGCGCACAAGGTCCTCATGCCCTCGAGTCAGTGGATCAAACGTACCTGGATAAACTGCTGTAATCATAGTGTTGGCGAATTGATGGTGATGATCATTGTGCATTATTGTCTTTTTTTGCCTCGCCAGCAAACTCTAGAAGTTGATAATGAACATGCCCTGCCTTTTGTTGGCGTAAAATATGATAGGAGGCTGGTATAGTAAGTCTTTTTTCTGCTTCCACGTAGATCAGTGCCTGGGGTGTCAGCAGATTGGGCAAATGGGGCCAAATGCGCTCAAACCAGCCTTGCCCAAAGGGCGGATCCAGCAGGATCAGATCGTATTGATGGGTTGAGCGTTCCAGTACGTGCATCGCATCACCGTGATGAATGCGGATCTGCTCGGCTCCCAATGTGTTGCGAAATTGACGCAGTGCTTGTGCCGCCCGTTGATTTTGCTCCACCAGTTGTACAAAGGCTACGCCATGTGAGGCTGCTTCAAAGCCCAGAACGCCAGTGCCGGCAAATAGATCGAGTACCTGCTTGTCGGCAAAGTGCCCGGCCCAAAAGTGCCGTAGCCAGTTAAATAGGGTCTCACGAACCCGATCGGGCGTAGGACGCAGCTCGTTACCGCGCATGATCGGAATACGTCGGCCGCGGTATTGACCGCCTACGATACGAACAGTTTGGTTTGCCATATCACAAAGAGTATTTATGTTTAGTTTTTTTAGACGTCGCAAAAAGCAAGAGGAACAGGAAGTCGACCAGCCGCAGCAGGACCGGGTTGAGCAGCCCGCCCAAGTGCCGGCTGATGTTAAGGATTCTACGCTAGAAACAGTAGAACAGGCACCCATCGAGTCTCCCGCAGAGCAGCCTGCAGCCATCGAACCCGTTGCAGAGCTGGCGCCAGAGGAACCAGAGCCCGATCCCGAAGCCGCACAGGGCCGACGCTCGTGGTTGAGCCGCTTGCGCTCCGGGCTGGCCCGGACGGGGAAAAATATTAGCAGTATTTTCGTGGGTGTGCCCGTAGACGAGGATTTGTTTGAGGAGCTCGAGACCGCTTTGATTATGGCGGATGCCGGCATGGAGGCGACTGAATCCTTGCTGACTGAATTGCGTGCGCAGGTGCGCAAAGATCGTATTGCTGATGCCGCCGAGGTCAAAAAGGCACTGCAAGAATTACTGACAAAGCATCTGGCGCCCCTGGAAAAAGAGTTTCCGCTGCACTCGCATCAGCCATTGGTGCTCATGATTGCGGGGGTCAATGGGGCGGGCAAAACGACCTCCCTGGGCAAGCTGGCACATGCTTTTCAGCATGAGGGGGCCTCCGTGTTGCTGGCAGCCGGGGATACATTCCGGGCTGCAGCGCGGGAGCAGCTCATTGAGTGGGGCAAGCGTAATAATGTCACCGTCATTGCCCAGGAGGGGGGCGACCCGGCTGCGGTAGCCTATGATGCCGTACATGCTGCCAAGGCGCGTGAAATAGATGTGGTTATGGTGGATACTGCTGGTCGACTGCCAACGCAGTTACATCTGATGGATGAGTTGAAAAAGGTACGACGGGTGGTTAACAAGGCCTATGATGGGGCCCCGCATGAGGTATTGCTTGTCGTTGATGGTAATACCGGGCAAAATGCCCTGGCACAAATCAAGGCCTTTGATGCAGCCATCGAGTTGTCGGGCCTGATCGTGACTAAACTTGATGGCACCGCCAAAGGGGGGATTTTGGCCGCTGTAGCTGCAGGCAGTCAGGGCGTACGGCCCGTGCCCGTGTACTGGATCGGGGTTGGTGAGGGCTTATATGACCTGCAGCCTTTCCGGGCCGCCGAGTTTGCTGCTGCCTTGTTGGGTGAGGACTGAAGTTCGCCATATACGTAATGTCCCCAACAGGCTAAAATGGTCTATCTATTAGCGTAAAGTAGGGTAGTTAAATGAGTCAGGAAGCAGACACAATTCAGCAGGAGTCCCTGGAGTCGGCCATCTCGTCGGTGACGGAGATCATCGGCGAGATTCGTGCCGGGCGCATGGTTATTCTGGTCGATGAGGAGGATCGCGAAAATGAGGGCGATCTACTGATGGCCGCCGAGTTTGTGACGGCAGATGATATCAATTTCATGGTGACTCATGGCCGGGGACTGGTGTGTTTGACCCTT
>DATGTB010000004.1:0-4119 GCA_035302065.1 Paenalcaligenes sp.
CTCATGATATTGGATTTGTATGAGCTCAATAAAAAGGGCCAGTCATTTTCCGGATAAATTTCTCGCATGGGCGTTCCATCTGCCATGCGTGTCGGGTACCAGGTAGGGCAGCCCGAAAATTGCTCGCCCGTCATCGAGTAGGTCTGGGTGGCCAACTCCTCGTCCCAGATTGGGAGCATGTCGAGGTGAGCGTGCTTGAGGTGATCACCATCCCAGGCATCATCAATACGATCAAAGCGGCCTCCGCGCGTCATGAGCATGGCAACTTTTAACACCTCTTCTTCTTTAAGATGGGCTTTGATGGTATCCAGCATCTGCTCTACCCCGGTCAGACGCATATCCTCTGGCTGTGCGTTAGGTACGGGACGTCCCTGGGCAAAGGCTACATTGGCGAAGCCGCGCAGGTAGAAGTCTTTGGCGTTATTCAGGGGATAGCGTTGTTCGGTTTTGGGGTCGCCGATGGCCGCATCTCCAAAACCGGGCATGCCGATCTGTTTGGCCACCTCGATGAAAAATGTTTCCAGACAAATGGGCTCGCCGGCAGTAGTGCGCTCAACACGAGGCTCGACAATCGGCCAGCGTAGTGTAGAGGTTTTTGCAATCACATCCGCCCAGGGTGCTGAAGTGCCCCAGCTTTCATAGGTGACTGTGTCCGGCACGATATAGTCGGCCAGCGCTGTAGTTTCATTGATAAAGGCATCCACACAAATAATCAAAGGGAGCTTTTCCGGATCGCATAAATCTTCATAGAGGGTGTTGCGCAGGCCAGCAATACCATATAGAGGATTACCCATGTGATTGATCCAGGCTTTGGCCCGGTAAGGATAGCCGGCAATTCCAGCAGCGACCATCTCGGTGCTGAGTCCGCCGACCAGCGGATACCAGGGTGCTTTGGTGGGGTAGGGGGACTCACCGGCAGCGACTTTTTGTTTATATTCGCTGGTGGTTTCGTAAGGGACACGGGTCCGCGACAAGGCAATTCCTTGTGGGGGCTTTTGACCGGCAAAGCGGAAATCATAACGGGGGCCTGGTCCAAAGGGGCCGAAGGGGCCGGCATCCAGAACCAGTCCGCCTTTCACATTCAAGTTGCCTACCAGGGTATTTAGCATTCCGATGGCATAGGCAGTATAAAAGCCCGAACCACTCATGGTTCCGCCGTGTGCATCGGCTACCGCCTGATGTCCATAGCTGCTGAATTCCTCGGCCAGCTGTTGGATTTCCTCAACGGCGACGCCGCATTCCCGGCTGTATTCTTCGTAACTCATGAGCTGGGTTTCAGCGAGCAGTTTACTTAGCGAGGTGCATACCGCCACTGGTTGCTCCCCCAGATTAATCGCCTCAACCATACGTGTTTCAAAGAGCTCTGCCGGTTCGGCAACGGTGTGCGGGGCCAGGCGACCGTCTTTGCCAACCACCACAAATACATCAAGCTCCTCGTCATTTTCATCCTGTTGCACCGGCCAGCCCAAATCAGAGCCACGTAAAAAGCTGCCGTAACGCGGGTGCTCGGGATCATTGATGAGCAGGTGAGTGGCATTGGTCCAGGAGCTTTGTCCGGCAGCGCGCATGGCGGGCAGTCCGGGCTGCTCAAGTACGGCTTTGTTATAGGCGTCATTTTCCAGAATCCAGCGTATAATTCCCAGGCAAAGCGCCAGATCAGAGGCTGGTTTGACAGCTATCCAGCGGTTGTGGGTGCCTGCTGCAAGGCTTGATGAGGTGGGCAGGATAGGTGAGACCACGACATAGTTAAAGGTGTGCTCTTGCCGTGCCCGTGCCTCGGCCAGCTCACGCCCCTGCCGCTGAAAGGGGTTACCTGATTGTGCGGGGGCAGCGCCTATGAATAAACCAAATCGTGCATTGCTCCAATCAGGTTTGCCGTGCGGCATGGCCCGTACATTGCCCAGGGCGACGCCAGCACCGATTCTGAAACTCTGGCCACAGTAAGCGCCGTGATTTGAACGATTAATCGTGCCAAAGGATTGCTCGGCAAAACGACGCAACAAGGGCGTGCGCCCCTCATTACCGGCATCGGTAACGATTAGTTGGTTGGAGCGAGGGCCCAGCTCTGGTTGCTGGGGATCGATAGGAGTTTGTCGATCGAAAATGTCTTGCAAACCCTCAACATGGCCCTCGCCAAATAAGTCTCCACCTTGGCAGACTTCCTTGATGAGTTGCTCAAAACTGATGCGCTCCCAGCGTCCTTCGCCCCTTTTACCCACGCGTTTCAATGGGCTTAAGACCCGATACGGGCTGGTAAGTTGTTGTTGCATCGCATTACCTCGGGCGCAAGCAGTTGCCCTGCCCTCGAGGCCATATTCTTGTCCCAGTTTGAGGTACACCTCCCGTACGGATTCTTCCATGGGGGCAGGACGGGTAGTAGCAAGCGGATGGTAGGGGTTGCCTGCCACCCGTATGATTTCATTTTTGTCCTGGTCTACACGTACCCGAACACCACACTGGGTCCAGCAACCCAAACATAATGAAGGGCTGACGACATGTCCGGCGCGGGTTTCCAATGCCCCGGTGTCGGGGTTAATGGCAAATTCAGGAATACGGGCATTACCGCGCACAGCGTCTTTGGTCGGCTCGCCCGCTGTGCCTTTGACAAGCCCCTGGGCTGTTTTTACCAGGGTTTCTCCATAGCCAGCGGCAAATGCGGCAACCCCTCCTGCGGCGATTGCTCCATGCTTGATCAGTTTACGGCGGTCCTGGTTTTGTTTATCTGTTTTGCTCATGTTGGTTTCCAAATGATGCAAGTATTAAAGGAGAGGTGAGTTAAATGCCTGCTGTCAGCGCATGCGTGCGGGGAAAGCGTGCCAGCAGCCAGGTGATGACGGCCAGCAGGGCAATGCATAAACCAAAGATGGCCACCATGCCCATAAGACCATCACCGCCCAGAGGCATATTTTGCAGGTATAGACCGGCCCCATATTTGGGCACACTCTGCACGCTCATGAGTACAATCCAGCGAAAGACCCATGCTGAGCCCATCATGACAAAGGCACATAGCAAGGAATGCCAGCGACCGCAAACACGCTGCGGTTTGACGCCCAGCAGGGCGACCAGGGCAACGGCAAGTCCGATCGATCCGTAAAGGCTGATGCGCCAGGTGGGGTAGGTCTTGAATAAATAAACGGCGGCCTCAAAGGAAGATTCGGTGCCGGTAATGCCCGCCAACACCCAGCCAATGGCACTGACGCCAATCAGGAGCAGGGCTGCAAGGCTAAGGCGGCGCATGAGCACAGCAGGTAGCGCCTGTAATCCGCCCGGAATCCAGCGGGCTACCAACAAAATGGCCCCCAGGCTGGCTAGCCAACCTGTTAAAGCTAGATTGACGGGTAAAAACAAGGTGTGCCATAACGGACGAGCGCGGATAATCATGACCTCAGCGCCGGTGTATACTAGAACGCTGAGGGCTGACAAAAATAGCAAAACGGCACTGACGCGCAGCAAGCTTTCTTTGTTAAACCACCAAAATAATGCACTTACCAATGACAATATGACAAAGGTGGGCAGCAGGAAAGCACCGATAGACATCCAGGAGCTGGGCGTAAAATAGGCATAAAAATGCCAAAAGCGTCCGGGTTGCTGTAGATCGGCAAAAAGGGCAATGGGGGCGACAACTGCAGTTACAACCAACACCGTCATGGCAGCAGGCAAGAGCCGGCGGGCAGTGCTGGCTGCAGGAGCAAAACTCAGGCAGGACGCCATGAGGGCAGTGGTGGTGGCAATGGCGACCAAAAAGAAATATTGTACCGCCCAAGGCAGCCAGGCAGCATCATAAGCAGGGGTCAGAATCTCGATAATTTTCATGGGATGCTCCGTTCAGGTATAGAGTTCTGCGACCAATCGCACACTGGTTTGACCTTCGACCCCATCAACAAATTCATCGGGCAAGCCGATATAAAACACTCTTGGAGCGGTGTTCATATCGGGTTTGAGTACCTTGATGTCCTCTTTGTTTTCTTGCAGTAGCTGATTGATGGTGCTGTGCGGGTCATTAAGGTCCCCAATAACTCTTGCGCCGCCAATACAGGTTTCTACGCAGGCTGGTAGTAGCCCAACCTCCAACCTGTGCTCACAAAAGGTGCATTTATCTGCAGTTTTGGTTTCTGTGTT
>DATGTB010000005.1:0-12709 GCA_035302065.1 Paenalcaligenes sp.
TTTATACCAGTGCAAGGGTGATTTTTCCCTTTTTACCGATGAGCATGCACTGGCCACTTTGTGTCGTACACAAACAGAACGATCGGGGTTGACCATTGTCGGCGAGAAATGGGTAACCTTTCCTGAATACCAAGGCGAGCCCGGTGGGGTCACAGGAACGATTCTCCTCGCTGAGTCTCATTTGGCCATACATACCTGGCCTGAACGTGACAGCGTCACACTTGATGTGTATGTCTGTAATTTCAGTGCCGATAACTCCGTCAAGGCCCAGATGCTGCTGCAAAGTCTGATTGATGCTTTTGCCCCGGAATCAGTACAGCGTAATCAGGTACTGAGAGGAGATGCACATAGCAATCGGCAGGATGAATTACTGTGGGAGACGCTCAATGAAAATAGCGTCTATGGTTTTTGGTTTAAAAACCGTTTATTGGCGCAGCAAACTCAATATCAATATCTGGAGCTGTTGGAGTCCAGTGAGATGGGTCGTACCCTGAGGCTGGATGGCTGCATGATGACTGCAGAAAAAGAGGAGTTTTTTTACCACGAGACGTTAATCCATCCTGCCATGCTCACACATCCTGAGCCTAAAAAGGCTTTGATTATTGGGGGCGGAGATGGCGGTGCGCTTGAGGAGCTGCTCAAGCATGATTGTCTCGAGTCAGCCACCCTGGTAGATCTGGATGGCGATGTGATTGAGGTCTCGAAAAAATACCTGCAGTCCATTAACAAGGGCGCTTTTGATCACCCCAAGGCAACCGTAAGGGTAGGTGATGGTGCTGAGTTTGTGCGCACCACCGAAGAGCGTTTTGATGCTGTGTTTTTGGATCTGACCGATCCGGAAACGCCGGCGGGGCCACTCTATACGGAGGCGTTTTTTGAGCAATGTAAAGCTGTGCTGGCGCCTGGTGGGGTATTGGTATTACACCTGGGCTCACCTTTCCATGAGCCTGAGCAGGTGCGGGCCCTGAGCCACAAATTGGCTAACGTATTTACGCATGTAAGTCCGTATGGATTATATATCCCGCTGTATGGGGCTTATTGGGCGCTGGCGGTGGTTTCTGACCAGCAGCAGCCCAAATCCGTGGATGCTGCTACTATTGCGCAACGACTTGAGTCACGCGGCATTGGTGAGCTGCAATACTATAATCCGGCAGTGCACGGGGCCTTGTTTGCCTTGCCCAATTATTATCAGGCATTGCTCCCGTAGATTGATATTTTTTCATGGAAAAACCGCCCATTGGGCGGTTTTTTTAGTCATACCAGCGTTTTTGGAGTGCCAGCAAAGCCTCTAATACCCCTCCGGAGACGATTTCGCAGGGGATACTGAGCATCAGATTGAGAGGTAAATTGAAATCCTCAACCATGCAGCCGTTTTGATCGACCCACTGCTCGCGGACCTGATCGTAATAGACAGGTCCATAGTATTTTTCTACGGTCTTGACCGTGGTTTGAGGGTCTTGTAAATAGATGATGACGGGCTTGCCCAAGGCAATGGCATAGCCAATTTCAAAGGTGGTGCCAGAATCAGGTTCGGCCCCCCTAAAGGGGTTGGCATTGGCAACAACCGCATCTGCCTGCTGTAGAAGCTCCACATTGCGCTGGTAGATGCTTTGCGCTGTTGTTTCTAATTGGTCCACTGGATGTAACGGCTCAAACCCATGGGCCCGGCATAAGGATTTATGCTTTTCCGCCAGCTCCAATGCATCACTAGCAAATACGTCAGGGCCAGCCAAATAAACTTTTTTCATGAGAATTTCCCCGGACAGTACTCTGTCTGTTTCATTAGCGTTATATTTTGCCCCCGGGGCAGGCAAAAGAGCAACCCCCCTACAGGGGGGGTGTTCAATTTAAGGGTGTGCCAGGCTCTACGTGATGGATATCCTGTAGTCTAAAGCGCAAACGCAGTTTACGACCATAGACAGGATCATCTGCATCAGCAGTAAAGGTCTTGCTACCAAAAAGTGTGGCATTGTAGATGACCCGGCCTGCTATTTTTGGCCCCTGTTTGGGTTGTACATAGACAATATCGCCTAAACGAATATCGCTATGCTCTAAAGACTCGTGCTCGGGACGAGCAATGAGATCATTGGGATACATTGTTTTCATTGTTTGCTCCTTTTTTATATTGGAATTTTGGTTGTATCGTTATTGCCCAGTGGGTGTTCCATATACTGTCGCCATAGGGCGAGAAAGCAAATGAAACTGGCTGGGCGCTTTTATGTTGTGGAGCGCGTACGCAAGCTATCATAACATAGTAACGCATAATTCAGGTTTATCCACCTGGGATAAATACTGATTTTTATTAAAAAGACGGGGCCAGGCTGACAAGATCGATGGTCTCATTGCCTTGCGCCTGCTCTAGTGCGTGTTCATAAGCTTGTGTGATGTCCGGGCTAAAACAGACCAAAAGCACATTATGGGCTTGTTTGCTCGCCTGCAGTGCCTGCACCAGGGTATGGATGGTTATCTCGGCAGCACGCTCCAGGGGAAAGGCAAAGATGCCAACTGAAATTGCTGGTATGGATACCGTCCTGAGGTGTAATTGCCCGGCGGTGGCGATGATATTTTTATAGGTCCGGGCCAAAAGCTCTTCTTCGTTGGCGTGGCCCCCTTGCCAGCGTGGACCCACTGCATGGATAATGTATTGCGCATCCAGGGCACCCGCCTGGGTAGGCAGCGCAGTCCCTGCTTTTTGTTTGCCGTGCTGCTCATATAGTGCCCGGCATTCCTGCTCTACGACAGAGCCAGCACGGGCGTGTATGGCACCGCTCACGCCAGCCCCGGGGAGCAGGCTTTCATGTGCTGAGTTCACGATGGCATCAGCGGCAATCTGTGTGATGTCACCTTGTATAACAGCGATGGTTTTTTTATGATTTGCCATGGTCGTCCTCCTGCGATGATATATCATATCCTGAGCTTTAGTATATGATGACTTTTAGCTCCTATTTTTTGACGACGGCTTTGCGTCTGGAGCCCGATGTGATTCAGCAGACTTCTCATGGGCAGCGTTGTTTCGAGTGCGTGCACGGGCGCTGGTTCCAACAGGCCTGGGTAGAGGGATTTGGCTTATGCCGTCAAAATGAGGGCAAAGCTTTATGGAAAAAAATCAAATAGTGTGGAAATAATGAGTGCTGAACAATTACTTGCGATTAGTGAAACCCTCTCAGGGCAATTGGACGATCTAAGCTGGACGACTCCGACTCATGTTTATAATCCACTGGATTATGCTTGGGAAAACCACGCCACCTATGTGCGTCGTTACGGGCAGGAGCCTGGACGTATTTTGATGGTAGGCATGAATCCTGGTCCGTGGGGGATGGCCCAAACGGGGCTACCCTTTGGTGATGTGGAAAAGGTGTCGCAATGGATGGGTATCAGTGGCTCGCTTGGTGCTAACCTTCCGGAGCAACACCCAAATTACCCGATTATGGGCATGGCGTGCCACCGTCGTGAAGGTAGTGGGCAGCGTCTGTGGGGTTGGGCTGAGGAGCGTTTTGGAGCAGCAGATAATTTTTTCAGGCAGGCTTTTGTCTGGAACTATTGTCCCCTTTTGTTTATTGCTCAAAACCGCAACCTGATTCCGGAGAAACTCAGCAAGGCTGAACGACAGGCCTTGACTCCGATATGCGATCAGGCACTAGAGGAGGTTATATTGGCTCTGCAACCAAAGCTGATTGTTGGCATCGGTCGATATGCAGAACAGCGGGTGCGCACAGTGATGGGTGATAAATTTCCTTTGCAGTATTTGCTTCATCCAAGCCCAGCCAGCCCACAGGCCAACAAAAACTGGGATAGCCACGCAGATGAATTATTTGAGGAGCATTTCATCTGATATAGGCACAAAAAAACCTGGTGTTGAATACCAGGTCATTTTTGGTGGAGCCGGGGGGAATTGAACCCCCGTCCGCAAGTCCTCTACAGGCAGTTCTACATGTTTAGTCAGCCTATTTTGAGTTTTAACTGTAACCGATGCCGGCTAACAGGCCTGGCTACAGCGAGTCACCAAGTTTTAGGCGCTACCTGCGTGACCCAGGTATTGCCGAGTCTTTGTAATATGACGTTGCTGCCAAGTTACCCTGGCCTAGCCCAAAGACAAACTAGTTGCAACGGCTTTAAAACTGGTTTTTAAGCAGCTAAAGCGAAACGCTCATCGTTGGCGTTTATAAGTTTTCCAGTGGATTTACGAGCGTACTGGTGCTCGACATGCCCTACTCTGCTTTGTAACCCACGTCGAAGCCAAGTCGGCCCCAAATTTCAGGGTACTGCTAGATTGTTAATACTATCAAAAAACATTAGCCATGTCAATGTTTTAGCTTCTAACGGGCTGTTTGGCCACAGGTTTAAGCTGCTCGGCCCATTGCTGCACGATGGGAAAGATTTCGTCCGGATGGTTGGCGATGGCATCAGCACCCCAGTCATGAATCTCAGGGGCAAATTGGCAGTAGCCATAGGCAGCGACTATAGAGCTCATGCCAGCCACCTGGGCTGAGACAATATCACGCTCATCATCACCGATATAAATGCACTGCTCAGAAGGGATGTCAAAGAGTTTGACAGCACGAAACAGGGCCGCTGGATGTGGCTTTAGATACGGAGTGGAGTCTCCGCCCACCAAAACGGCGCAATCCTCGTAGATGCCCAGGTGTTTCATGATGGGGCGGGTCAGATGCTCGGCCTTGTTGGTGACAATTCCCCAGGGCAGGTTGTGGCGTGTCAGTGTGCGCAGGAGCTCGCCCATGCCTTCAAATAGCTGGGTATCGACGTCCAGGTTTTTTTCATAGTGACGTAAAAAGCGCTGATGCGCCTCTGCGTAGCCTGCCTCGTCTGGGCGCAGGCCCAAAGTAGCCCAAATGAGCCCACGGGCACCCATGGAAGCATAGGGGCGTAAATAATCGACACTGAGTGGCTCCAGGTCGCGCTCCAGGCGGAGTGTATTGGCACTGTTGGCCAAATCCGGTGCCGAATCAGCCACCGTCCCATCAAAATCAAATAGAACAAGTTTTTTCATAGCCAGGATTTAATTGTGCTTTTTGGTAGACATGAGGTAGTTTACCGAGCTGTCATTGGTGATTGAGTAGATTTTGGTCAGTGGGTTATAGCTCAGACCGCTGATTTTTTTGACGGCTAACTGCGCTTGTCGGGCGGCATGTGCCAGCTCGCTGGGCTTGATAAAGGACTCATAGTGATGGGTACCGCGTGGAAGCAGGTTGAGCACATACTCCGCTGCAACGATGGCAAATAGAAATGATTTTGGATTGCGGTTAAGCGTTGAGAAAAACACCCAGCCGCCGGGTTTGACCAACTGGGCACAGGCCTGGATGACAGAGGCCGGATTTGGTACATGCTCGAGCATCTCCATGCAGGTAATAACATCAAAGCGCTGTGGGTGTTTGTCAGCAAACTCCTCTGCGCTGCTATGATGGTAATCAACCTGTATGCCGCTTTCCAGGCTATGCAAGCGGGCGATTTTCAGTGAGCGCAGGGCGAGGTCAATGCCTGTTACCCGTGCTCCCTGCTGGGCCATGCTCTCAGATAAAATGCCACCACCGCAGCCCACATCAAGGACCTCCTTGTCTTTCAAGCTGCCAACCTGCTCCAGAACCCAGTTTAGACGAAGGGGATTGATATCATGTAGCGGTTTGAATTCGCTATTGGGATCCCACCAACGGGTGGCGAGTGCACTGAATTTTTCTATTTCGGCTGGATCAACATTAATGCTGCTTTTATTTGTCATGGCACACCTGTTAAACAAAAATAAAGGCTCCACCAAAGTGGAGCCCTCATTGTAGCGTTTTATGCGTAGGTTCGTGTGCGGCGCGATTAGTCTTCGCGAATACCTACAATTTCGATTTCCACGCGACGGTTCAGAGCACGGCCTTCACGGGTCGCATTAGATGCGATGGGGTCAGCCATACCTTTACCCTCGGTATAAATCAGATTGGCAGGAACGCCTTGTTGTACGAGATAGTCCTTGACTGACTGGGCGCGACGCTCAGAAAGCTTCAGGTTATAAGCTGCAGGACCGGTAGAGTCCGTGTAACCCGTAGCGAGAATGGCCTCGAGGTCCATGCCGCGAACTTCTTGGGCGACCTGATCGAGTACCTGCTTGCCCTCAGGCTTGAGGTTGGCTTTATCAAAGTCAAAGAAAGTATCTGCATTAAGCACGACCTTGGTGGCTACAGGCTCGACTACAGCTACTTCCTCTTCGACTACAGGTGCACCGTCACAGCCGGGTATGGCAGTAGCAGGTGTCCAGAAAGGAGTACGCCAGCACAGTTCACCTGTGCCATTACGCCAAACATCCCCAAAGGGGTTTTGCCAGTTGTTCACTTCGCCGGTTTGTGCAGACACAGCACCTGAGGCTGTGGCCGCCGCAATGGCGAGTGCAAGTGCGATTTTGGAGGGTTTATTCATGTTTCTCCTCGTTGAGCTGATGCTGTTAAGTGACCGCAGCGAACCCCCGCCGCATATAAAAAATAACGGAACCAGTATAGCAACGCTATTGAACGGGTCAAAGAATTGCGCTGGGTTTCTTGTGTGTTAGCTGAAATGTTAAGACATTTCCGCCAGATTGGCTAAGCTGAAAGTCATTAAGAGCATCATATCTTGCTTTAACCGCCTTTTAACAGCTGCAAACGTTGGGTTTAAGCAACAGGGGGCGCGGTGTGCTGGGTATTTACCCATGTGCTATCACTTTCGCATTTTTTTCTGGAGATAATGGTTGGGTCGGGTACGAGAACAGGTCTTGGCACGTTGTTCTGCAGGAAGTGATAGAATTTCCTATTAGGCCAATATCAAGGCCGCCCCTGTTATATACCTAAGTTTGATTCTGCCCTGGTTTGAGGCAGGGGATTATTCATCTACGAATAACGCCCAATTTTTTAACCTTTTTATCTTAAAGATTACCTATGGATTCCTTTGCTAAGGAGACCCTTCCTGTTTCACTGGAAGAGGAGATGCGCCGCAGTTACCTGGATTACGCGATGAGCGTGATTGTAGGTCGTGCCTTACCGGATGTTCGCGATGGGTTGAAACCTGTTCACCGACGGGTGCTCTACGCGATGCACGAGCTTAATAATGACTGGAATCGTCCCTACAAGAAATCAGCACGTATCGTCGGGGATGTGATCGGTAAGTACCACCCTCATGGCGATGCGGCAGTCTACGATACGATTGTGCGGCTCGCGCAGGATTTTTCCATGCGCTATATGTTGGTGGATGGCCAGGGAAACTTTGGCTCCATTGACGGTGATAGTGCTGCAGCCATGCGCTATACAGAGGTACGTTTGGCGAAAATCGCTCATGAGCTGTTGGCTGATATCGATCAGGAAACAGTGGATTTTGCGCCTAACTATGACGGTAGCGAGCAAGAGCCCACCATATTGCCGACACGCCTGCCCAATCTACTGGTCAATGGCAGCTCGGGGATTGCGGTGGGGATGGCAACCAATATCCCGCCCCATAATCTGGCTGAGGTGGTTGATGGTTGTCTTTATTGTCTTGAGCATCCGGACTGCACCGTGGATGATCTGTTTCAGTTCATTCCTGCACCTGACTTTCCGACCGGCGGCATTATCTATGGCATGGCCGGGGTGCGGGAGGGTTATCGCACGGGTAGGGGCCGGGTCATCATGCGTGCCAAGGCCCATTTCGAGGAAATGGATAACGGCCGCGATGCCATCGTGATTGACGCCATTCCTTATCAGGTCAATAAAAAAACCCTGCAAGAGCGCATTGCCGAGCTCGTGCAGGAGAAAAAGGTTGAGGGCATCGCCGACATCCGCGACGAGTCGGATAAGGACGGCATGCGCTTGGTGATTGAGCTTCGTCGTGGTGAGGTGCCTGAGGTTATCCTGAATAATCTGTACAAAAATACGCAGCTGCAGGAAACCTTTGGCATGAACCTGGTCGCCCTGGTTGACGGTCAACCCAGACTGCTCAATCTAAAGCAGCTCGTGGAGTATTATTTATTTCATCGCCGCGAGGTGGTCACACGGCGCACGGTGTTTCAGTTGCGTCGGGCCCGTGATCGCGGACATGTATTAGAGGGGCTGGCTGTTGCACTTGCCAATATTGACGAGTTTATCCGGATTATCCGGGCCGCACCCACGCCACCGGAGGCGCGGGCTGAGCTGATGAGTCGCAACTGGGATGCCCAGTTGGTGCGCACCATGATTCAGCGTGCCGATGAGGGGCAGGTGCCTGGCGGTCATATGGCTTATCGGCCCGAGGATCTGGACGCTGCTTACGGGATACAGTCCGATGGGTCTTATCGGTTGAGTCCGGTACAGGCGCAGGAAATTCTTAATATGCGCTTGCAACGTTTGACCGGGCTAGAGCAGGACAAGATCGTCAATGAGTACCGCGAGGTGATGGAGCAGATTGCTGATTTGCTCGATATCTTGGCGCGCCCTGAGCGGGTAACAGAGATCATTGCCACTGAATTGCGCGAAATCAAAGAGGAATACGCCGAGAAAACGAACGATACACGCCGCTCCGAGATTGAGTACAACGCCACAGAGCTGGATACCGAAGATCTCATTACGCCGATGGATATGGTGGTGACCCTGTCTCATGCTGGTTATATCAAGAGTCAGCCACTGTCAGAGTATCGGGCACAGCGTCGGGGTGGCCGGGGCAGGATAGCAACCACTACTCGTGAGGATGATTGGGTCGATCAGCTGTTCATAGCAAACACTCATGATTTCTTGCTGTGTTTCTCGGATCATGGCCAGGTGTATTGGCTCAAGGTTTGGGAGGTACCACAAGGTTCACGCAACGCACGGGGACGGCCCATAGTCAATATGTTCCCGCTCGATCCCGAGGAGAAGATCACGGCCGTATTGGCAGTCAAGGAATTTACTGACAATGAGTTTGTATTCATGGCCACCTCACAGGGGGTGGTTAAAAAGACCGCTTTGTCTGCTTTTTCCAATCCCCGCAAGGCTGGCATTATTGCCGTAGGCTTGGCTGAGGATGATTACCTGATCGGGGCACAGCTTACTTCCGGTTCGCATGATGTCATGTTGTTTTCCGATGACGGCAAAGCCGCCCGCTTTTCAGAGCAGGATGTGCGCGCCATGGGGCGCACGGCCCGCGGTGTGCGTGGCATGAATCTTGACCCCGGTCAGCAGGTCATTGCCATGTTGGTTGCCAAGGACGAGGACTTGAGTGTTCTGACAGCCACGGAAAATGGGTACGGCAAGCGCACGTCCCTGGAGGAGTATCCCCGTTATAGTCGTGGGACCAAGGGGGTTATTGCTATCCAGTGTTCAGAGCGAAATGGTCCCCTGGTCGGGGCAGTGTTGGTTGATGATAGCGATGAAATCATGTTGATTACCAACACTGGTGTATTAGTGCGCACCCGGGTAGAGGAGATTCGCGCAATGGGGCGCGCTACCCAAGGGGTGACCTTGATTAATGTCGATGAAGGGGGACGTTTGTCCGGTGTTTATCGGGTTCTGGAGCAGGATGTGGACGATATGGACGATGAGTCAGAGTCTGCCGAATCTCAAGCTGATGAGTCTGATGATTCTGAACAGCAGGATGATGGGGCCCGAGACCATACCGAGTAATCAGGATTTAACGTATTAAGTAAAGGATAGTTATGCGTCCTTGGAATTTTTCAGCAGGGCCTGCAGTGCTTCCTCAGGAGGTACTGCAGCAGGTCGCCGCAGAACTGACTGATTGGCAGGGCAGCGGCATGTCAGTGATGGAGATGAGCCATCGGGGGTCGCAATTTAAGCAAATCATCACCGAGGCAGAACGTGATTTGCGCACATTACTGGCGGTGCCCGAGGAGTTTGCCATCTTATTTACCCAAGGTGGGGCACAGGCACAAAATTCTTTGGTGCCGCTCAATTTATTGGGTCGTAGCAGTACGCAGACCGCGGACTATGTGATTTCCGGCCGCTGGTCGCAAAAATCATATGAGGAGGCTCAGCGCTATGGCCCTGTACGAATTGCGGCCAGCTCCAATGAGTCTACCGTGATAGGGGACAGCGAATATGCAGCTTATACTTGGTTTCCGCTGCCCGCGACCTGGGATCTCAATGAGGAGGCGGCCTATGTGCATGTCTGTAGCAATGAGACGGTGGGCGGCGTAGAGTTTAATGATTGGCCTGATATACAGGCTCCCATTGTGGTGGATGCCTCATCAGATATTTTATCGCAGCCGGTCAACTTTGAACGTGTCGATGTCATTTATGCCGGCGCACAAAAGAACATCGGTCCTGCAGGGCTCACCGTGGTCATCATTCGCAAATCCTTGTTGGGGCATGCCTTGCCTGCCTGTCCGGGCGCATTGAATTACACTTTGCTTGAACAGCACGGCTCCATGTTCAACACCCCGCCTACCTTTGCCATTTACGTTGCCGGGCTTGTCTTTAAATGGCTGATTGAACAAGGCGGGGTAGCAAGTATTGAGCAGCGTAATCTGGAAAAGTCGCGCTTGCTGTATCAGACCATTGATCAATCAAGTCTTTATATCAATCAGGTCGCCCCTGAGGTGCGTTCACGCATGAATATCCCTTTTCAGCTCAGGCGCGATGGGTTGGATGAGCAGTTTCTTGACGAGGCAGCGCAGGCCGGGCTGGTGCAACTCAAAGGGCACAAGTCTGTTGGTGGCATGCGTGCTTCCATTTATAACGCGATGCCGCTAGAAGGGGTGCAGGCACTTGTTCAGTTCATGCAGGATTTTGAGAAACGCAATGGGTAAATCGTTACAAGAGCGCCTGTTGCCCTGGCGCGAAAAAATTGACGCTCTGGATCAGGATATTTTGGGTCTGTTGACCCAGCGAGCTGAGGCCGCTCTGGCAGTTGGGGAGATAAAAAAGGATGTCTCACAGGATGAGCCCATTTTACGTCCCGAACGAGAGGCACAAATTATCGAACGCTTACAGGAGCTAAACTCCGGTCCCTTGTTGGCGGAGTCAGTAGCGGCTATTTGGGGTGAGATTATTTCGGCCTGCCGAGGTCTGGAGTCAGTCCCGCGGGTAGCCTATATTGGGCCTGCAGGGACTTTTTCCGAGCAGGCTGCCCTGGCGCATTTTGGTCATTTTATTGCCAAGCATCCGACCCAGTCTTTTGATGAGGTGTTCAGACAGGTGGAGGTTGGGCAGGCAGATGTGGGTATTGTGCCGGTGGAGAACTCCACCGAGGGGGCGGTCAATCGCACGTTGGATTTGCTCTTGACCACGCCCCTACAGATTATTGGTGAGCGCTCGTTGCGTATAGAGCATTGTTTGTTAAATCAAAGCGGACAATTGGACTCCGTTCGGCGCGTAGTTGCCCATCCTCAGGCCTTGGCCCAATGTCGTGGCTGGTTAAGCCAAAATCTGCCCAACATCCCCCAAGATGCCGCCTCGAGCAATGCCGAGGCGGCACGAATGGCGGCTGAGGACCCTGGCGTCGCCGCCATTGCCGGCCGGCAGGCAGCTGAGCAGTGGGGACTTGAGCGGGTGAGCGAGGGGATCCAGGACGAATCGCAAAATCGCACCCGCTTTCTGGCTTTGGGTACCGATCCCAATCCGCCTTCAGGACGAGATAAAAGCAGTTTGATTCTGGCGGTGCCAAATCGGGCCGGTGCCGTGTATGAGATGTTGGCGCCTTTGGCTCGTCATGGGGTGTCGATGACACGATTTGAATCGCGTCCCGCACGCACAGGGCAGTGGGAGTATTATTTTTATGTGGATGTATTGGGCCATCACGAGGATGAGGCAGTAGCGTTGGCGTTTGCCGACCTGAAAAAGGAGGTCGCTTTTTTCAAACTGTTGGGCTCCTACCCGCAGCAGTAAAGAACAGGAAACATTGATGCAACAAAAGGCTTTCCATATTCCTGTTTTGGCAATTGTTGGTGTTGGACTGATAGGTGGATCCCTGGCAGCAGCGCTTAAACAGGCGCAAGTTGCTGGTCGTGTGCTGGGTGTGGGCCGCAAGGGACAGACGCTCAAAGAGGCATTGCAGCTTGGCTTAATCGACGAGGTCGCAAGCCCGGAGCAGGCAGCAGCGCTGGCCGATGTTATCGTTCTTGCTACGCCTATCAGCGCCATTACGACCGTGCTGCAACAGATGAAGCCGCATTTGCGTGCGCATACGGTGCTGACCGATGTGGGAAGCACCAAAAAAGAGGTGGTGCGGCAAGCCCGTACGGCGTTAGGGGCCACTTTTAAGCGTTTTGTGCCGGGTCATCCTATCGCCGGGGCAGAAAAGGCTGGGCCAGCTGCAGCCAGTGCGGATTTGTTCAGGCGGCGCAATGTTATCTTGACCCCTGTGCATGATACCTCAGCAGTGGCCCAGAAAACGGTATTGTCCATGTGGTCGGCTTGCGATGCTCGGGTGCTGACCATGAGTCCGGCAACGCATGATGAGGTTCTGGCATCGGTCAGCCATGTGCCTCACTTTCTTTCGTCTGTTTATATGTGGCAAGTGGCAAGTGCGGATGATGCCGATGTGCGCTTGCGCCTGGCCGGTACGGGCTTTCGGGATTTTACCCGCATTGCCGCAGGTTCTGCGGAGGTATGGCGGGATATTTTCTTGAGTAACAAGGAGGCTGTGTTGCAAGAATTAGCCCAGGTGCAAAAGGCCTTCAAGCAGGCAGAACAGGCCTTGCAAAATAATGATGAGCAAGCCTTATTCGAGTTTTTGGAAAAAGCAGCGCTCGCACGGCGGCTATGGGTGAGCCGCAGTGGTTATCGTGAGTAAAACTAAC
>DATGTB010000006.1:0-9190 GCA_035302065.1 Paenalcaligenes sp.
GACCTCTGGGGTCTTTACCTGAGCGATGCGATTATCGGAAACGTCGATGACCGTTACAGGGATGGCTTCACCATCATCTGTAAAGATCCTCGTCATGCCGACTTTTCGCCCAACAAGACCTAGCCGCCATGCGGCAGATGCAGGTGTCGAGTTCGACATCTTTATTCTCCATTCCCAACTACGATTGGCTGGGCTAAATTTTGTTAACTAAAGAGCCTTTCTCTGCTTGCCCAAAATACGGGCTAAGCGCAAAAAGTAAAGATCAAAATAATAACACGAAAGGCGAAAGCACGCAAACGCGCCCAAGCCTTTCACGTTAAAAACAACTGTTTACTGCAGTGCAATTTCTACATCCACCCCGGCAGGCAAGTCAAGGCGCATCAATGCGTCGACTGTCTTGTCCGTAGGGTCAACAATATCCATCAGACGTAGATGGGTGCGAATTTCAAACTGATCAATCGCGCCTTTATCCACGTGGGGTGAACTGAGCACATCGTATTTTCTGATACGTGTAGGCAAAGGCACAGGACCACGTACTACAGCCCCTGTCCTTTTTGCCGTATCCACAATTTCTGCTGCGGATTGGTCAATAAGCTTGTAATCAAAAGCCTTCAGGCGGATACGGATTTTTTGACTCGTCATGAATATTCCTAAAGAACGAAATTTGGCGGAAAGACTTTCCTCGGAAAGCTCCCCGCCAAGAACTGAAATAGCTAATTATTTGATGATTTTAGCTACCACACCAGCGCCTACGGTACGGCCGCCCTCGCGAATCGCAAAGCGCAGACCTTCCTCCATCGCAATCGGTGCGATCAGCGATACCGTCATCTCGACGTTATCACCTGGCAATACCATCTCCTTGTCCTCGGGCAGCTCAATCGTACCCGTCACATCCGTCGTACGGAAGTAAAACTGAGGACGATAGCCGGTAAAGAATGGCGTATGACGACCACCCTCTTCTTTGGACAAAATGTACACCTCGGCGGTGAAGTCCGTGTGCGGCTTGATAGAACCGGGTGCAGCCAGTACCTGACCACGCTCAACATCCTCGCGCTTGGTACCACGCAGCAACACCCCGACGTTATCACCCGCCTCACCCTGATCGAGCAGCTTGCGGAACATCTCAACACCGGTACAGGTGGACTTGACCGTATCGCGGATACCCACAATCTCGATCTCGTCACCTACCTTGACCACACCGCGCTCCACACGACCGGTCACCACAGTACCACGACCAGAAATGGAGAACACATCCTCAACGGGCATCAGGAATGCACCGTCAACCGCACGCTCAGGCGTGGGAATGTAGTCGTCCAGCGCCTTGGCCAGCTCCAAAATCGCCTGCTTGCCCAAAGGACCATCATCGCCCTCTAGCGCCAGCTTGGCAGAGCCGGTAACAATCGGCGTGTCATCACCGGGGAAGTCGTAGTTCGATAGCAGCTCACGCACCTCCATCTCAACCAGCTCGAGCAGCTCCTCATCATCGACCATGTCGGCCTTGTTCAGGAACACCACAATGTAGGGCACACCCACCTGACGGCTGAGCAAGATATGCTCACGGGTCTGGGGCATGGGGCCGTCAGCGGCGGAAACCACCAAAATCGCACCGTCCATTTGTGCCGCGCCAGTGATCATGTTTTTCACATAGTCAGCGTGACCGGGGCAGTCAACGTGTGCGTAGTGGCGATCGGGCGTCTCGTACTCCACATGCGAGGTAGAAATGGTAATACCACGCGCCTTTTCCTCAGGAGCAGCATCAATCTGCGCATAGTCACGAGCCTCACCACCGTACTCGTTGGAAAGCACCGTGCAAATCGCTGCGGTGAGGGTTGTCTTACCGTGGTCAACGTGACCAATGGTGCCAACGTTAACGTGCGGTTTAGTCCGTTCAAACTTTTCTTTTGCCATGATTTATCCCATCTATGTTGCAAGAAAACAAAATTTAGCTCCTGCGCAATCTTGCTGCGCAGGAACTGCCTTGTTATTGACTGCCACGTGCGCTGATGATCTCCTCGGCCACATGTGCAGGTGCCTCAGCATAATGCTTGAACTCCATGCTGTAGGTTGCTCGGCCTTGGGTCTGCGAACGTAACACTGTGGAATAACCGAACATCTCAGCCAGAGGCACCTCGGCCTTAATGAGCTTTCCACCACCAGGAATGTCTTCCATGCCCTGCACCATACCACGGCGGGAAGACAAATCACCCATAACGCTACCAGCGTATTCTTCGGGTGTTTCTACCTCGACAGCCATTGTTGGCTCCAGCAGAACGGGCTTGGCCTTGGCCATGCCATCCTTGAATGCCATCGATGCTGCCACACGGAACGCATTTTCATTGGAGTCCACCTCATGGTAAGAACCAAAGAACAGCGTTACCTTGACATCAACTATGGGGTAACCAGCCAACACCCCGGACTGGAGCGTTTCCTCGATACCCTTTTCAACGGCTGGAATATATTCACGAGGAACCACCCCGCCCTTGATCTCATCTACAAACTCAAAGCCACCCCCTGCCTCAAGCGGCTCGAGCTTTAATACTACATGACCATACTGGCCCCGACCACCGGACTGGCGGATGAACTTACCCTCAACCTCAGGACAGACCCCGCGAATTGTTTCACGATAAGCCACCTGGGGCTGACCAATATTGGCGTCTACCTTGAACTCACGGCTCAAGCGATCCACCAGGACCTCAAGGTGCAACTCACCCATTCCGGAGATAATGGTTTGGCCAGACTCCTCATCAGTAGAGACCCTGAACGAGGGATCCTCCTGAGCCAAACGCGCCAAAGCTACCCCCATGCGCTCCTGGTCTGCCTTGGTCTTGGGCTCTACGGCCTGAGAAATCACCGGCTCGGGGAACTCCATGCGCTCAAGCACGATGTGCTTATTCGCATCACAAAGGGTCTCACCTGTAGTGACATCACGCAAACCTACGACCGCAGCGATATCACCGGCGACCAACTCCTTGAGCTCAGCGCGATTATTGGCATGCATTTGCAGAATACGTCCAATACGCTCCCGCTTTTGCTTGATAGGGTTATAAACAGTATCACCCGACCGCAACACACCGGAGTACACGCGCACAAAAGTCAGATTACCCACAAATGGATCTGTCATTAACTTAAATGCCAATGCAGCCATGGGCTCCTTGTCATCTGCCTTGCGTGTGACGATCTCACCGTCATCATCCAGCCCTTGCACAGGTGGAATATCAATGGGCGATGGCAGGTAATCGATAATGGCATCCAGCATGCGCTGCACACCCTTGTTCCTGAACGCAGTTCCGCACAAGGTGGGCTGTATCTCACCTGCCAGCGTACGGATACGGATCCCCTCATTGAAGTCCTCCTCGCTGAGGTCACCCTCCTCGAGGTATTTCTCCATCAGCTCCTCATTGGCCTCAGCAGCCAACTCAAGCAAGGACTCGCGCCATTCTTGCGCCTCATCCAACTGATCGGCGGGGATATCCTGATATTCAAAATTAACCCCGTAGTTTTCCTCCTCCCAGATGATAGCCTTCATCTTGATCAGATCAATAACGCCCTTGAACTCATCCTCGGCACCTATTGGCAATACAATGGGGGCCGGGTGGGCATTGAGGCGTTCCTTGAGCTGTCCATACACCTTCAGGAAGTCCGCCCCGGTGCGGTCCATCTTGTTGACGAACAACAAACGCGGCACATTATATTTATTTGCCTGGCGCCAGACCGTTTCGGACTGCGGCTGCACACCGCCAACCGCACAATACACCATGACGGCACCATCCAGCACACGCATTGAACGCTCTACCTCAATGGTAAAGTCAACGTGCCCAGGAGTATCAATAATGTTGATACGGTGCTCAGGGTAGTCATCTGACATACCACTCCAGAAAGCAGTAGTCGCTGCTGAAGTGATCGTAATTCCGCGCTCTTGCTCCTGCTCCATCCAGTCCATGGCAGCGGAACCCTCATGAGTTTCCCCTAGCCTGTGACTAACACCGGTGTAGAACAAGATCCTTTCCGTAGTCGTGGTTTTACCAGCATCGATATGCGCTGAAATACCGATATTACGGTAGCGCTCGATAGGAGTTTTGCGAGCCATGATAAATATATCCTTTGATTACCAGCGAAAATGACTGAATGCCTTGTTCGCCTCGGCCATTCTATGTGTATCTTCCTTTTTACGCACCGCACCGCCGCGCCCCTCAGCTGCGTCAAGCAGCTCATTGGCCAGACGCATGACCATGGACTTTTCGCTACGCACCTTGGCTGCTTCGCGCAACCAGCGCATGGCCAAAGCAGTTCTACGTACGGGGCGCACCTCAACAGGCACCTGGTAGTTGGCACCACCAACACGACGACTCTTTACCTCAACAACGGGCTTGACGTTATTGATTGCGTTATTAAAAACCTCTAAAGGCTCTTTGCCGGTTTTTTCCTCAATATGATCCAGAGCACCATACACGATGCGCTCAGCCACGGCCTTCTTTCCGGAAAGCATGACAATGTTCATGAACTTGGCAACATCGACACTGCCGTAAACTGGATCAGGCAGTATTTCTCTTTTGGGTACTTCGCGACGGCGAGGCATGATATTTCTTCCCTTGTGACAATTCAGTTGAACCGCGTTTCACGGCCATGATCACCCATCAGGAGTGACCCCTTACATGCCTTTGACAAAACAAAGGCTGCACCGGAGGGCTATCAGCATACTACTGACAACTAGAAACGGACTATAAACTAATTAATGATTGATTAAAAACCCCGTGATTACCTGGGCCGCTTGGCACCGTATTTGGAACGGGCCTGACGACGATCCTGCACGCCTTGCAAGTCCAGCGCACCACGAACGATGTGATAACGAACCCCTGGCAAGTCTTTGACCCGACCACCGCGAATCAGCACCACTGAGTGCTCCTGCAGGTTGTGCCCCTCACCACCAATGTATGAGATCACCTCATAACCATTGGTCAGGCGCACACGAGCAACCTTACGCAAGGCGGAGTTTGGCTTTTTGGGCGTAGTAGTATAGACGCGGGTACATACACCGCGACGCTGGGGGCTGTTCTCCAGCGCTGGGCTTTTACTACCAGGACGCGCAAGAGAACGTGGCTTGCGCACTAACTGACTAATTGTTGGCATAACCTCGACGTATCCTTTTACGTAGCTAGTTTTAAAATTATCCGGACGATTTACACAACCGCCCTTTTATGCAGTGCATACGTAAAAAAGAGCGGTTAAAGGAGCAGGGCAAGCATCAGCCACCAACCGGGCGCTACGGGCACCCTACAACTGTTAAATCAAATAGCTGACTCGGCATTTACTGCGCGCATATCACGGCTTTAAAAAGCGCTAATCACGATAAGATAAAGCCGCTCAAAAGCCCCCTGACCCTAAAATACACAAAAACCGGCAAATGGCTTTTAGTAAGCGTGTAAATATAGCATGCTTTTAAGGTCAAAGCAATGATTGATCGGGGTATTTACGACGTTTCAAGTTGAATCAGCCCCTATATTTAGCATTTTAAATGTAAAAAATAGCTAAGCTCACGCTTCAACAGTATAATTTCTTTACCTATTTACCCTTCTTTAGCAGAATTAAAAATGCATATAGCTATTTTAGAAGACGATCCCAGCCAGGCAGAGCTGATCAAACAGACGCTCCTGCAAGCAAATTATCAATGTAGTCTTTTCAACACAGGAAAGGACTTGATGCAAAATCTGGCCAAGAACCACCAATTTAACTTGGCCATCATTGATTGGGAGCTGCCCGATGTCAGTGGCATAGATGTTTTGCATTGGCTGCGCTCAAATCTAGGTTACAGCACTCCGGTATTGTTTGTCACCAGTCGAACCGACGAAAACGATATTGTGACAGGTTTGCAGGCAGGCGCTGACGACTACATGTGCAAGCCTTTCAAGCCAAACGAACTGCTTGCGCGTGTGCAGGCCTTGTTACGCCGGGCCAATCCAATCAGCCAGTCCAACGAGGCTTTTGAGTTTGGCAACTACCACATCGATCCCGTTGCAGCCACTATCAGCTTGCATGGCGAGGCTGTGGATTTGGCCCCAAAAGAATACGAACTCGCCTTGCTGCTCTTCAGGAATCCGGGGCGCTTGTTTTCACGAGACGTATTGAGTACCGCAGTCTGGAATCGCGAGATACCTCCCACTTCACGGACCCTGGATACTCATCTGTCCAACATTCGCAGAAAGCTGCAAATCCGACCTGAAAACGGGGTTCGCTTGAACGCTTCCTATGCATTGGGCTATCGATTGGAATCCTTGCTGGATAGTGACGAGGCCGCTACCGGACCAAACAGTTAACAGCCAATAACAAAACCTCCCGACGTGACTCTTGTTTATTCCTTTCTTACCGTGCAACCTTTGTTCCGATACACCCGATACATTCTTTTACTGCTGCTTTGCTGCTTCATGCTTGCATTGACGCACAGTCTGGTCATGGCGCAACCCCAGGGTGCGGAAAAGGAGCTTTTCACCTACCGCATCCAACCCAACGACACCTTGATAAAATTGGCTAAAGATTACACTCTGGATGCCGGAAATTGGCAAGTCTTACAGGAATTAAACCATATAGAGGACCCCTATAAGCTTCCCATCGGTAAAGTCATTTCTATCCCTTTTTCCCTCATTCCCGTACGAGCTTCAACGGGCGTCTTGGTGCATCGGCAGGGCCAGGTTTTAATTAATGGCGTTACAGCAGCTACCGAGGATACCGTGCAAAGCGGTGACACGTTGAGCACCGGAGCAAATAGCTATGCCACTATCGAGTTAGAAGATGAAAGCAGTATCTCCATCCCGGCTCAGTCCAGCCTGCTCTTTAAACAAATCAATCAATTTGTAGGTGTTCCCCTCAGTGACGTGATATTTGAGCTCAATGACGGGGCCCTGGAAACCCAGGCAGCGCCCGATGGGCGCGGAGTCGGCCGCTATGAAGTGCATACGCCGGTAAGCATTACCGGGGTTCGGGGAACAAAAATACGTGTAAGCAGTAGTAGAACTCAAAGTCGAACGGAGCTGGTGCAAGGGCAGGCGCATATAGAGGCCGAGGCAATACAGCCTCGCATGTTGCACGCCCGTCAAGGTGCGGCCCTGGATGAGCAAGGCCGTTTGCTGGTTGTTGATTTGCCCGCCGCACCTCAAATACGAACAGCTCAGGCTGTCTCTGGTGGATTGCAGGTAGCGCTTGAACCTGACGCTCAGGCTCGTTACTATCACGTACAAATAGCATCCGATCCCAAGGGTCAGCATATCATTGACCATCAGCAGTTTGACGAGTCCGAGTTCTCTCTCAGTGCAATTCAGGCAGGAACTCATTATGCATTTATCCGTGCTGTTGATGAGCAAGGTTTCATGGGGCTGGACACGATGATTGATTTTCCGGGTCGGCGGGTATTACGCTCTGGTAACGGACAACCGGTGCGCACTGCATTCGGGCTTGTTGTCTTTTCCGGGGCTTTTTGACCGCTTTAGGTCTTGATCCTGTTTTCTATGCGCAGATCATGGCTCAATCCAAGGGGTGCAGGTTCTAGCACCCCTTTTGCACATCAAATCAAACGTGACAACACGTGGGTCACTCTATGGCTGGTGTTGTTTGTTGCGCTACTCAGTTTCTATGCATCCAGCTTACCCCTTGAGCGTCTGGATAATGTCATCTATGACTTTCAACAAAAGCTGCAGCCCGATTTTATCAATCACAAAGAGCCACCCATTGCCCTGGTCATTATTGATGATCTGAGTCTCGATGAGCTGGGGCACTGGCCCTGGCGCCGCAAGGTATATGCAGATCTGCTCCAACGGCTCGGAGAGGCAAAGGTTGTCGGGATTGACCTGCTGTTCACCAATCTCAATCCAGCTTATCCTGGTGATGATGCACTGCTTGCGGAGGCCATTGAGCAGCATGGTAATGTTATTTTACCGATTTATATCAGTAAAGAAGGGCGGCTTATCGAACCTACCAAACCCTTATTGGATGCAGCGGCCGGTTTAGGCTTTATCAATATCCATCCTGATGCCGATGGAGTCGTCCGGCATATCAAACTTTACCAAGATGTTGAGCAGCCATTGGATGAGCGTATGAGCCATCAACATTGGGCCAAACAAACGGCTGCACATTTTTCCGTTGCCTTGGTAGGCTCTACTGATGATGCCAGTCAGCTGGAAAAATTTGGCCCACATTATAAAAAACCCCACTTAACCCCTTTTGCGGGTCCTTTTGGCAGTTTTCCCACCTACTCCTTTGCAAAGGTGCTCAGCGGAGAATACCCGCCCTCAACCTTCAAGGATAAGTATATTCTGATTGGTGCCTGGAGCAGCGGTCTGGGCGATTACTACCCCACGCCATTTTCCAGCTCCGAAAACACGAGCATGTCCGGGGTGGAAATCCTGGCCAATGCGACCAATAACTTGCTGAAAAACCACTGGTTCCATAAAGCCCCTGCCTGGGTTCAGGCGCTGGCGAACCTCTTGCCGGTCTTGTTTATCTGTATTGGCCTGAGGCAGCTATCTCCGCGCGTGGCCTTTTTTGGAACCTCCATAGTGGTTATCACCCTTTTTGTCGGTAACTGGGTTTTATTGCATGTTTTCCAGCTCTGGATCCCCATCGGTAGTGCCCTGATTGGGTCCATCATTGCTTATCCCCTTTGGTACTGGCGCAGCCAGGAAACGGTGTTGAGATATGTTGATAAGCAGCTCTCGGATTTAAGGCAGCATAATCCGGGGCTTAGTCAAGCGCTGGATATCTCACAGGTTCAATTCACCCTGCCAGCACGCCTAAACCATTTATACAAATCCATCGAGCTTTTACGCGAGGCAGAACAAAGACGCGAGGAAACTCTGCGCTTTATTTCCCATGACATGCGTGCGCCACAGAACTCCATCCTTGCCCTGGTAGAGATGGAGCGTCAGCAACCCAATCTCAAACCTGCACAGGAGCAGCTCTATCAGCGCCTGGAGCAGTATGCATGTAATACCCTCGATTTAGTCGATGACTTTCTGGATTTGGCACGTGTCGAAAGCTCGGCCTTTGAACTGGCACCCATTGTATTGAATGATTTGTTTAATCAGGCCATGGACGAAGCCTGGCCCATCGCAACCAAGAAAAACATCAAATTACACTATCAGGACAGCCAGGAGCTCATATGGATCCATGGGCACAGTGCTTTTTTGCATCGGGCATTTATTAA
>DATGTB010000007.1:0-7924 GCA_035302065.1 Paenalcaligenes sp.
AGGAATCAGTATTTTGACAGGCCAACGTATCAGACCACCTGTGTTGGACGATAGCTCCCACATGACCAGGGAACGATAGAAATAAGGGATGGACAGCCAGAAAACCAGACCAAAGGCAGGAAGCAAGAAAAACACCACCCCAAAAATTTCGATGTATATCTGCACCCGGCGGGAGAAGTTTTGTGAGAGCACATCAACCCGCACATGCTCATTACGCAAAAAAGTATAACCGGAAGACAATAAAAATATAGCGCCGAATAAATACCACTGCAGTTCCAGCCAGGCATTGGAACTGACATTGAATGTTTTACGAATAATGGCATTAATTGCACTGACCAGCACCACAACCAGAGTCAGCCAGGCCACCGTCCGGCCGACTGTGCGGTTGAGTCGATCAATCATAGAGCTAATCGCTAAAAGAAATCGCATTTTTTGTCATTTGCAAGTGGTAACAAGCAGGAGCAAAACATTTACACTTTATCATAGCTTAGAGCTAGATGCCGATGTAGTAAACTTTCCAGGGACATCTGCGGTAAACCCCAATGCGGGGAATAGTCCACCCGGGCCAGATATAGGCCGGCCGGGGAAAAAGTGGGCGCAGCCCGACGCCTGTCTCTGGATGTTAAAAGCTGTTCAACCCAGTGGACAGGTTGGCGACCCATGCCAATATACACCAGCGTGCCCATGAGGTTACGAATCATGTGGTGCAAAAAGGCATTGGCCTGAAAATGAAATATAAAATACTCGCCCTGCTGCGTCACTGTCAATCGTTGTAATTCACGAACTGGACTATGAGCCTGGCATTGGGCTGATCGAAAGGCACTGAAATCACGGGTGCCCAGTAATAACTGTGCTGCTTGCTGCATCGGCAACAGCGCTAAAGGTCTATATACCCAGCCCACACGCCCTTCATCAAAGGGCACCGGCACCCGGGCATGGCGTAAAATATAAAAATAATGACGGCACTGAGCGGAGAAACGGGCATGAAACTCCCGATCCACCTTAAGCGCCCACTGAATGCGGATGCTTTGGGGCAACAAAGCGTTTAATCCGCGCACAAAAGCCTGCTCTGGCCGTGGCACAGCGGTGTCCAGATGTACCACCTGTTCAAACGCATGCACACCAGTGTCTGTGCGCCCTGCACAAATAGTCTCGCAGGGGACATTCAAAAAGGATTCCAGGGCTTGCTCAAGCTGGTCCTGCACTGTCTGTTGATGAGGCTGCTTTTGCCAGCCATGCCATGGCTGACCACAATACGCAATGCCCAAGGCAAGCCGATATTTCCCAGCCATAGTTCAACGAGGCGAATTCGGCGCACCTGGCCCTGGCTCATCAGAAGGAGGGACCTCCAGATCCAGATTGATATCGTCAAGCTTGGCCTGAATCATTTCCGGGGTCACCCG
Organism: Paenalcaligenes sp.; assembly: GCA_035302065.1. GTDB lineage: Bacteria > Pseudomonadota > Gammaproteobacteria > Burkholderiales > Burkholderiaceae_B > Paenalcaligenes. The sequence continues at coordinate 1,404 of DATGTB010000007.1, forward strand.
ATCGGGTGATTCCAGCTCCACGGTTGTTTTATTGGCTCGGCGCAGAATCCAGATAGTGAAAATCACTATGAAAAGCAGCAATGCCAACATCAGCTTGATAAAATGAGCTTGTAACCACGACACGTCTTGTTCACCTGTTGATGTAGTCTGTATACGCTCCTGTTGTAAAGCGGCGGGAGCAGATAAATCCCCTTTGGTTATCGGACCGCCCGTGGCGGATTCTCCAGCGGCAGACACCGTTGCTGCAGGGCTCGTCGACCCGGGCGTAGAACCCCTTGTCGACGGGATGGCTGTGGTATCAGCAGGGCCTGATTCGAGCGGATCCGCACTGAGGTCTGCGTCTGCCACCCCCGTAGGTATCGCTGCCGACTCATCCTGGGCAGGAACACCGGTCTGTCGAGCCTCTGCCTGTTGGGTCCCGCTGCCCTGCCTGTCACGGCTAGATTCATCTGTTTGCACCTGGGCTACGATCTCACTGAGCTCGTCTACCTGCGATTCCAGCTCGGCAACCTCCTGCTCTACATGCGCCAGTGCCTTTTGGCGTGCCTGCACATCATCCCGCCCCAGACCCTGCTTTTCCGACTCCGCTGCTGCTCCTGCCTCAGCCAATCTCAACCGATCGCCGTGATCGCCTGACTGCGAGCTGGAAGCATCTGTCTGTTCTGAGTCCGCTTTGCGTTCAGATGCCTGAGCTTTCTCAGGCTGCTCATCGACAGGGGGAGACAGCACAGGCTCATCGATGGCATCGGCCGTGAAAACCGCACTGACCTGCTCATCGGATGCTCCGCGCGCTAGCGCCTCCTTGTACCGGTTAAAGCGTTGCAAATGATCCATATACTTATGCCGCGCCTGTCGGTCTGATAACGTCTGTATTTGCTGGGCATCCGGTAGCACCAGGGTTTCACCGGCCATGAGCAAATTCATGTTTTTATGGCTGAATGCCTCGGGATTAAGCTCGTACAAAGCAGCCAGTACTTGAAACTCAGTGCCATGCGGGCTGCCGATGCGCTGTGCAATCGCATGGAGGGTATCGCCCGATCGCACCTCGATGTGCTCAGGAATTGATGTTGATGCTGCCGGTGCTGTAGTGGCGCGTGGTTTATCCGCCTGTGCAGGCAACTCAATAGTGGGTTTGGGCTGCTGCAGCATACTGACCTGATGGCGTTGCTGCTCGCCAGCCAGATTCACATCAATAAGCGCATCAATCACCGTCCCGGCGGCCGGCTGCTGCCCATAAAACCGCGCAATCACTGTGTTATCAACCGGTCCGGGCTGCAGTTCCACCCGGGCATCCAGCACCACCGGCAAAGGCTCCAGGCCCAGCTCCTGCCAGGCCGCAACAGGTGCGACCTGTACCTGTAACTGTGATTGCTCCTGAGCGGCAACGCCACGAATCTGGACACTGAACTGTAATTGCTCACCCTGACCGGACTCGATGCGCGCATGGCCAATACTGAACGCACCGGCCACCGTGGAAAAACACAGCCCCAACACTGCCACAAGGTAGCCTGCACGCCGAGTCGGTGCTCGGGATGCAACCCTATCGGTTTGACAATGAGGGGCCTTCATATTAGAGCGCTCCCAAAACAATTCTCAGCATACGACGCAAAGGCTCTGCCGCGCCCCACAGCAACTGATCACCCACTGTAAAGGCAGCAATATACTGCTTGCCCATGGCCAGATTGCGAACCCGGCCCACTGGGATGTCCAAAGTGCCAGTCACAGCAATAGGCGTTAACTCCTCCATGGTCTGCTCGCGTTCATTCGGTACGAACTTGGTCCATGGCGTGCTATTTTTAATGACATCCTTGACCTCATCCAGGGGGACCTCCTGCTTGAGCTTGATTGTCAGTGCCTGACTGTGCGAGCGCATGGCACCAATGCGCACACACAATCCGTCGATGGGCACATAGTGCGCCTGATCATTGCCCAGCAGTTTATTGCTTTCGACCCCACCCTTCCATTCCTCACGGGAGACACCATCCCCCATATCACTATCAATCCAGGGAATGAGGTTGCCACCGAGTGGAACCCCAAAATGACGATGATCCAGGGTGGGAGATTTCTGTGCTTGTAGCACCCCTTTGTCAATCTCCAAAATGGCCGAAGCCGGGTCATCAAGCAAAGATTTTACGGCCTGATTAATCTGCCCAAACTGAGTGAGCAGCTCACGCATATGCTGCGCTCCGCCCCCCGAGGCTGCCTGGTAGGTCATGCTCGTCATCCATTCGACCATCCCCGCCTTGAAAAGCCCACCCAATCCCATCAGCATGCAACTCACTGTGCAGTTGGCGCCGATAAACTGATTAACCCCTCTTTCCAGTCCAGCATCGATAACGTCACGATTGATGGGATCCAGCACAATAATGGAATCATCCTCCATCCTGAGCGTGCTCGCTGCGTCGATCCAGACACCCTGCCAACCACTTTTGCGCAAATCAGCATAGACTTTTGTCGTGTAATCGCCGCCCTGGCAAGTCACAATAATGGGTAATTTCTTGAGGGCTTCCAAGTCATAGGCATCCTGTAACGGCTCTGCCCCTTGTGCCCATTCGGGCGCTGCACCGCCGGCATTACTGGTTGAGAAAAACACTGGCTCAAAGAGCTCAAAATCCCCTTCAGCACGCATGCGCTGCATGAGAACCGAGCCCACCATCCCGCGCCAACCGATTAAACCAACTGCTTGCTTCATTAAAATCACCTAATTATTTGCGTAAAACTACCCAAGAGCATCAATGACCGCATCGCCCATTTCCTGTGTCCCGACGAGCGTGTTTCCAGGCTGCAGTATATCGGCAGTGCGCAACCCGGCCTCGAGTACCTGCTGCACTGCCCCCTCAATGCGCAGGGCAGCTTGCTCTTGCTGTAAAGAGTAGCGTAACATCATTGCCGCCGATAAAATAGTTGCCAATGGATTCGCCTTGTTTTGGCCGGCAATATCCGGGGCCGAACCATGAATGGGCTCAAATAGCCCCTGATTGCTGGCGTTAAGCGAGGCCGAGGGCAGCATGCCGATAGAGCCTGTCAACATGGCCGCCTCGTCGGATAAGATATCGCCAAATAAATTACCGGTAACAATGACATCGAACTCCTTGGGCGCCCGCACCAACTGCATGGCCGCATTATCCACATACATGTGGCTTAGCTCAACATCCGGATATTCCCTGGCTGTATCGGTCACGATATCACGCCACAACTGCGAGGTTTCGAGTACATTGGCCTTATCGACGCTGCACAGCCGTTTTTGTCGTTTTTGTGCGGCCTGAAAGGCAATATGGGCAATACGGCGCACTTCGCTTTCTGCATAATGCATCGTATCAAACCCCTGCTTTTGACCGGCAAATGGCCCTTCCTCCACAGTACGTATCCCTTTAGGCTGACCAAAATAAATATCACCAGTCAGCTCACGCACAATCAAAATATCCAGCCCGGAGACTATTTCGCGTTTCAAGCTCGATGCTTCTGCCAAGGCATCGTATAAAAGCGCTGGACGCAGATTGGCAAAGAGCTGCAGCTCCTTGCGCAACCCCAAAATGGCCTGCTCAGGACGTAAATGACGCGGCAGATCATCATATTTCCAATCTCCTACGGCCCCAAAAAGTATGGCCTGTGCCTGTCGTGCAGCGGCGATGGTTTGCTCTGGCAACGGATGTCCATGCGCTGCATAGGCTGTGCCCCCTACCGGTACATGCACATATTCCAGATCCAGGTCCAGGGCATCCAGGACACGGATGGCTTGTGTAGTGATTTCCTGACCAATTCCATCACCCGCCATTACGGCAATCAATGCTGACATATTACCCCTTTGTTACTCTACAGAATGTTCCAGACCCTCGGCCACCAGCCAGGGAAAACGAGCCAGGCGCTCAGCCTCAAACGCGCGGATGCGATCTGCTTTTTTGAGCGTTGCCCCAATCTCATCCAAACCGCTAAGCAGCGCTTGCTTGCGACTGGAATCAATGACAAAGTGAAATTCCTGCCCATCAGGACTGACTACCTTTTGTCCCTCCAGATCTATCGTCAGGCGATAACCCGGAAAAGCTCTGACCTCATCAAATAGCCGGTTCACCTCCAACTCGCTCAGGACAATGGGCAATAGTCCATTTTTGAAACTATTATTATAGAAAATATCTGCAAATGACGGTGCAATAATGGCTTTAAATCCATATTGCAGCAGTGCCCATGGCGCATGCTCCCGGCTGGAGCCACAGCCAAAATTTCTGCGGGCCAGTAGTATTGAGGCTCCTTGGTAGCGCTCCTGATTTAAGACAAAATCTGGATTCAACGGGCGTTTGCTGTTATCCATCCCGGGTTCACCATGATCCAGATACCGCAGCTCATCAAATAAATTTGGCCCAAAACCGCTACGCTTGATAGATTTCAAGAACTGCTTGGGGATAATCAAATCTGTATCCACATTTTCTCGATCCAGGGGTGCAACCAGACCCCGATGTACTGTAAACGCTTGCATAGTGCCCTCTTAGTTTAATGATCTGACATCGACAAAATGGCCGCTGATTGCAGCTGCTGCCGCCATGGCCGGACTGACCAGGTGCGTACGCCCTCCATGGCCCTGCCGGCCCTCGAAGTTCCTGTTGGAAGTCGATGCACAGCGCTCGCCTGGCTCGAGCCGATCGGCATTCATGGCCAAGCACATGGAACAACCGGGTTCTCGCCACTCAAAGCCTGCCTCGGTGAATATTTTATCCAGCCCTTCTTTTTCAGCCTGTGCCTTGACCAGTCCGGAGCCTGGCACCACCATGGCCAGACTCACATTGGCGGCCACCCGACGACCACGGGCTACCTGTGCTGCAGCACGCAGGTCTTCAATGCGGGCATTGGTGCATGAGCCAATGAACACCTTGTCAATCCTGATATCTGTGATTGGTTGACGCGGCGTCAGACCCATATACTCCAGGGCACGCTCGATCCCCTCACGTTTGAGGGCATCTTTTTCCTGCTCTGGGTCCGGTATCTGTGCATCCACCGGCAACACCATCTCGGGAGAGGTTCCCCAGGTGACCTGCGGCTTAACATTATGCGCATTAATCTCTATGATTTTGTCAAAATGCGCCTCCTCATCAGAATGCAGTGTCTGCCAGTAGGCCACAGCCTGATCCCAAAGGGCCCCTTTAGGTGCATAGGGACGACCCCGGAAATAATCAATGGTTTTCTGATCCACCGCAACCAGCCCGGAACGCGCACCTGCCTCGATAGCCATATTGCACACCGTCATGCGTCCCTCGATGCTCAGATCACGAATAGTGGAACCACCAAACTCGATGGCATATCCCGTCGCCCCCGCAGTACCTATCTCGCCAATGATGTGCAAGACCAAATCCTTGGCAGTGCAGCCCAAAGGCAAAGCCCCCTCGACCCGAATCAACATGTTTTTATTTTTCTTCATGTAAAGGGTTTGGGTAGCCAACACATGCTCCACCTCGGAGGTTCCAATACCAAAAGCCAATGCACCAAAGGCGCCATGCGTACTGGTATGGGAATCCCCACAGACCACCGTCATGCCGGGCAAGGTAGCGCCCTGCTCGGGACCAATGACATGCACAATCCCCTGACGGATATCATTCATCCCATACAGGGTAATACCGTATTTTTCACAGTTTTTTACCAAGGTATCGACCTGCAAGCGGGAGACCGGATCCGCAATGCCAGCTAAACGATCGATAGTCGGCACATTATGGTCGGCCACCGCCAACACCGAACTGACACGCCAAGGCTTGCGGTTTGCCAGCTCCAACCCCTCAAAGGCCTGTGGGCTGGTTACCTCATGCACCAAGTGCCTATCGATGTATAACAAACAGGTTCCATCGGGCGCCTGTTCTACGACATGAGAGTCAAATAATTTATCGTATAAGGTTTTTGCCATCTTGATTCCTTGTGCAAAAAACTGCTCAATCACTAAAAATAATAATCAAATTCTGCGCATTCATCAGCGTTTATTGGCCTCATAAAGGGGCATTACGCGCTGCGAGGCCTGCTCCAAATCACTAATGCGTGAGGCTGCCGAAGGATGAGTAGATAAAAACTCCGGTCCTGCTGACCCCCCAATGCGGGCCATTTTCTGCCATACGGTGACCGCCGCCCGGGGGTCATAACCGGCCCGTGCTGCCAGCTCGACGCCAATCCGATCCGCTTCAGCCTCATGTGTACGGCTATTTGGCAGATTAATGACCACGTCTGTCAAGGTGCTACCCAGATCCCCTACCGCAGGGCTACCCAAAATAGCGGATAACACTGATAATCCGACCTGTGTGGCCATCTGCTGTGATAGCTGCTCACGTGCATGCTCACGCAAGGCATGGGCAATCTCATGCCCAATGACGGCAGCCAGCTCATCATCAGTGAGCTGTAATTTGGTTATCAAGCCAGAATATACCGCCATCTTGCCATTGGGCATGCACCAGGCATTTACCTGCGGGTCATCAATGACATGGATCTCCCAGGGCCAACCCTGGGCATCTGCCCTGAAAGTACCGACCTGCTGCACCAAGCGCCGCATGATG
>DATGTB010000008.1:0-3124 GCA_035302065.1 Paenalcaligenes sp.
CAGGTCATCAAACTGCCCTGAGAAGATCGCCCACCACAGGGCGACCCCAATCAGCAAGACAAAAAATATGCTGATCGGCAACAGTAAAAAAAGAGACTCTAACATAATTATCTAAACCATTGTGTGTTGCGTAGGCTCATAACCAAAACGCAAACGTTGCCTATAGACACGCAACGAATTGACTCCGACTGCCATGGAAGAGACAAACATGGCAATTGCCGCCAACCAGGGCTGTACTAGCCCGACCGCTGCCAACGGTGTCATCAAAAAGTGCCAGGCAATAGAACCATGCAGATTTTGCATGGAAATGCGTCGGGTGCCCCGAATCACGAGCTCAACCTCTGCTGTTTTTTTCGCCGGACAGGCGGTCAACCCTGACTGCGCTGCTGCGACTGCCGTGGGCACTGCCATCGACAGAGCACACGGACAGCTCATGACAAAAAGCGCCACAACCACAGCCAACGCATGCTCGGGACGATAAATAAACCACACAATACCCAGTAAAATAGCCAAACTGATCTGAACAACGACAAACCAGAAGGCCAGACGATTGGCATCCTGACTGATACTCTTTCGGAAGGTCTCTATCAAACCGTGCCGTGACTGTTCATCTACCGACTGTTGAGCACATAACTCAAGGTAGCGGGCGGACAGCAGAAACGCCACAAACATGGTCACCGAATCAAAATAAACCTCACCCCGGCCAGTCCAGGTCGTGTGGATGCTGGGGATAAAAGCAACCAATATGCCCAGGGCGACAGGAATATCCATACCAACCCGACGCTCCTTGAGGCTGCGCCACGCCCCTCGCCAAATGGGTAGTGCCGAATAAAACACCACCGGAACCGTCAGCGCAAACCCCGCCCAATTCATCATGTAAATCGCCTGGTCCAGGGTGGCGAGATTTTCTGCAGACATGGATTCGGAGCGTAAATAACCCGGAAAGGCAAACATCATGACCTGCATCATGGCCAGCCATGCCAAGCCCAGCTGCGCCAACATCTGCCGTCGTGCACGCCGCTCAGTCTCACCCAGATGATCGGGTATTTTAAAAATGGAGTATGTACGCATGATAAAAAACGCCCTCAAACCATTATAGTTTAAGGGCATAAGATAACACACTACAAGTACACCACCTTTTTTAAAAGCCTATCATCAGGAGGTTGCAAATTGTGCCTCCTCGGTAGAGCCCGTCAGCGCGGTCGTTGAAGATTCCTGACCCTCGATGGCCTGTGTCACGGCATCAAAATACCCGGTCCCTACCTCACGCTGGTGTCTGACCGCAGTAAAGCCCTGCTCAGCGGCGGCAAACTCTTTTTGCTGCAACGCAACAAATGCACTCATTTGCTCACGAGCGTACCCATGCGCAAGCTCAAACATACCGTAATTAAGCGAATGAAAGCCAGCCAAAGTAATAAACTGGAACTTATAACCCATCGCACCAAGCTCGCGCTGAAATTTGGCAATCGTAGCGTCATCGAGGTTTTTCTTCCAGTTAAAGGAGGGAGAACAGTTATACGCTAATAACTTACCAGGGAACTGTCTGTGAATGGCCTCTGCAAACTGTCGGGCATATTCCAAATCAGGGGTGGAGGTCTCACACCACACCATATCTGCGTAAGGAGCATAGGCCAGCCCACGTGAAATTGCCTGCTCAATCCCGGCACGGGTACGGAAAAAACCCTCCACAGTACGCTCACCAGTGATAAAGGCCCGATCATTTTCATCTATATCGCTGGTTACCAAATCAGCAGCATCTGCATCCGTACGTGCAATGATTACCGTGGGGACGTTGAGCACATCAGCCGCCAAACGAGCAGCATTCAACTTTGATACCGCCTCACGTGTAGGGACCAGAACCTTGCCGCCCAGGTGGCCGCACTTTTTAACTGCAGCCAGCTGATCCTCAAAATGCACGCCCGAGCAGCCCGCCAGGATCATGGCTTTCATCAACTCAAAGGCGTTGAGGACGCCACCAAACCCAGCCTCGGCATCAGCCACGATAGGTGCAAAATAATCCACATAATCAGCATCGCCCGGATTGACCCCTTCGGACCACTGTATCTGATCGCAACGACGTAATGCGTTATTAATACGTGCGGCCACCTTGGGGACCGAATTAATGGGATAAAGAGATTGGTCAGGGTACATCTCCCCGGCCAGGTTGGCATCACCCGCCACCTGCCAGCCTGATAAATAAATGGCCTTGAGTCCCGCCTTGACCTGCTGCATGGCCTGATTACCCGTCAAGGCTCCCAAGGCATTGATAAAAGGCTCTTCATTGACATAGCGCCACAGTTTTTCTGCGCCCCGACGAGCCAGCGTATGCTCCTCGACCATGGAGCCCTGCAGATTCACAACATCCTCTGCAGTGTAATTTCTCTTGATCCCTTGCCAGCGGGGATTTTCAGACCACTCATTTTGCAAGTTGCGGATAGCTAATTCGCGCTCAGACATAAATTACTCCTCATTGGATTAAAAACAAAAATAATTAATTGCTCATTAATTAAATTGTACGTAATTGATGCCCAACAAGATAGACATATATCTTATACAAGACAATAAATTATTCTCTTTAAAATCATTAAGTTACCACTTTCATTTCGCCATGCGAAACAAAAACCCTCGTTATGAAAATGCTTTCGTAGCAGTTCAGCATTGCGTTTTCACATGGTAAAATCATCCTTACAGCATATGAAAATTGCACGTTTATAAACCGCATCAAAGGCTATTTATGTCGACCGAGTCTTTACATTCCTCACCTCTGGGAAAATCTGTCTCCTATACCACACACTATGATCCGGACTTACTCTTTGCCCTGCCTCGTAATGAGCAGCGTAAAAAATTAGCCCTGCCGCAGCAGTGGTTTGGCGAGGACGTGTGGCATGCTTATGAACTCTCCTGGTTAACCCCCGCCCAAAAGCCAGCGGTAGCTTTGGGCCGTTTTCGTATTCCCCATGACAGCCCTGACCTGATTGAATCCAAATCCTTGAAACTCTACTTGAACTCGCTCAATGAGCAGGTTTTCTCCGACCTGGGTCAACTGCATGATTGCCTGAAACGGGATCTCTCAGCAACAGCAAAGGCGGAGGTCCAAGTGGAGCTCTTTGATGTCGATGCAGCA
>DATGTB010000009.1:0-5505 GCA_035302065.1 Paenalcaligenes sp.
CTGGGACAACCCCTTGAAAATGACCAAATACCAGGTCACCACCGACATCAGGACCAAAATGAAAAAAAGGCTTTGACCCACCCAATCACTTTGAGCAACAAAATGCATAATTCCGATATCAGCGCCCATCGTGGTTGGTACAAGTTCTGATTGAGTAGTTTGCAGCGCTTCCTGCTGCAAAGGCTCTGATTCAATCTGTGCAATGGTTACTGCCAATTTAGCTGCCACGCTCATAAGAAATACCTACTAATGAAATTGAAATGGAATTTCGGCAATCGCTTTAAATGCCTGGCCGTCTTCCATATATGGTTTGAAACGAGTACGTTTGACCGCGGTCATCGCAGCCTCGTCGAGTTTGCTATGACCAGAAGACTGTTTTAGCTGCACCTCTAGCACCTGCCCTTGCTCTGACACGAGTACTTGCACAACGCTAATCCCTGTCTGGCCTCGTCTGATGTAGGAGTCCACGCCTCTGGGCATGGGCGCTCGTCCCGCATATTGCAACTGATTCACGCGCCTGGGTCCTGCATCCCGAGATGCGCTACCGGCTGAAGGCTGTCCTTGATCAGCTGCTGCCGAGCCTTCGTGGGCACCTGCGGTACTGGCCTGTCCGCTTTCTGTTTGCATCGCCTTTATCTGGGCTGACTCCTGCTCCCGGGGCTCAATCACCCGCTCACGCAGTGCGGGCTGAGGTTCTGGCTCAGGCTCTGGTTCTGGCTCAGGCTCAGGCTCTGGTTCTGGCTCAGGCTCAGGCTCTGGTTCTGGCTCAGGCTCTGGTTCTGGCTCAGGCTCTGGTTCTGGCTCCGGCTCTGGTTCAGGTTCTGGCTCTGGTTCAGGTTCTGGCTCAGGCTCCGGGCGAAGTAACTCCTCAACCTGTGCAACATCCCAGGTAGAATCGGTTTGTAACGCCAGCAAAGGATCTATCTCATCTGCCACTGCGTCCTCTGCCACCTCCTGCACAGGTGCTTTCTGTACCGGGATGTCCTCTATGAAACTCACCTGTACCACAGTGTCCGCACTTTCAACCGACGCAATCTTGGCCTGGGATTGCTTCAAAACAAAAGCTACCAGACTGATATGCACCAAAACACTGATAAACAGGGCTAGAAAACGATAATAAGAACTATTCAACTCTGCAATAATGAAAGTGGCCTACCAAGCTACAGTCATACGCCATTAAGTAAAAACACAAACATCATAGCAGTAACGATAATGATTCTCAACATCAGTCTTAATTCTTTTCCAAACATAAAAACCATGCTGCGCAATCACGCAGCATGGTCTTTATATATGCCGATGCGGCTAGGACATCAATACAGATGTTTACTAATCAAACTTGCCTGATCCCACTGGGTCTCCCCTAGCCAGATGATCTCCGCCCCTTGCAGATAGTTGTTATCTTCAGAAAAGCTGTTTTTAAGCAAAGCACCGGCCACCATTTCATCAGTTTCGGGTTGATACAGTACAGCGTAGCTCTCGCTGACACAGGCATGCGGTTTACAGCCCCAAAACAATAAGTACTCCGTATCATCAATACGTACTGGCTCAGCAGGTGCAGCAGTGCCGTATGAGCTCACCCAAGGTGATTCCTCTACCACAGCTGCCGTTAATTTCTTAAATGATGCTGCCAGTGCAGAGTTGCTCTGTGCCAGCTCATGGAGATAGGGTTGCTCTGCCTCGTCTTGTGCATGCACTGCAGGCAAAGCAGTTAAAAACAGGCAACAAGACGCTGCAATCGCTTTTGCTATTCTCATTTTGAAACTCCCAATACTAAACTAGAACACTATGTTTAATAGGGTACTTGGAATTACACAAACAAGGGAGATATTTTGTAAGCGCAGTGGACTATTTATCAATCATTAACAATCAGCTCAGCCGGATGACTGTCACGGAATGCGGATAATCCACGAGGAGAAAACTGTAGGGAGGGATGGTGGGTGCTACTGGGATCGAACCAGTGACCTACGCCTTGTAAGGGCGGCGCTCTACCAGCTGAGCTAAGCACCCCATGAGTATGGGCGGTAATAAGGGTCTAGCAATGGATTGCGCTAAACCCGGAGTCAGACTTGATGGTGGGTGCTACTGGGATCGAACCAGTGACCTACGCCTTGTAAGGGCGGCGCTCTACCAGCTGAGCTAAGCACCCAATCCAAGCCAGCTCTAAAGCCGACTGACTTACCGAAAGATGAGATTATATAGATAAAAACATAAATTGGCAAGCGTCGGCATAAAATCAGGAATTTACAGCATCACGCAGTGCTTTCCCAGGACGAAAACGCGGTACGGTGGCCTCCTGGATCTCAATCGCCTCACCAGTACGTGGATTGCGACCTGTCCGTGCTGCGCGTTCGGTAACTGTAAAAGTGCCAAAACCAACTAAGGTAACTGAATCCTTGGCCTGCAGCGTAGTCGTGACTGCATCGATGAATGCATCTAATGCGCGACCCGCATCAGCTTTGGATAAATCGGCTTTAGTGGAAATAAATTCAATGAGCTCGGTTTTATTCATTTAAGGATTACCCCTGAAAATAGAAGTGGCGGTTGCCCAATGCTAACAAGCCACTCTTTAATGGACCAATAAGCGTCTGTGCTTAATAACTGAATCTGCGAACAATAAGATTGAGTGCTCAAAATAATTTGTCCGAATCACACACAGTATTAAGCCTATGATTAGCGACCGTGTCAAGGAAATCATGCTGCAAGCCGCAACATGGTTAAGTTTTAACATGTTAGCGATCACATTTCTAGAGTCAAATGCCAACTGCGGTCAAAAATCATAACCGGCACCTCAAAACAGGTAAACTGACGCTAACAAACCCGTATCATAAGCGTGTTTACACCCCTTGTGCAAACACTAACGCCTGATGTAAATCATTCTCGAGATCCTCTACGCACTCCAGGCCAATTGATAAGCGTAATAACCGCTCATCTATGTTCATCAAGGCCCGCATTTCGGGACCCATCTCATGATAAATCGTTTGTGCAACTGGCAGAATCAAACTTCTGCTATCCCCCAGGTGGGTGGAAAGTATAATCACCTGCAAGCGGTTCAAAAAACGCTGTAAATCAATATCTGCGCACAGCTCAAAGCTCAGCAAAGTGCCATAATGACCGTTAAAATAGGCTTTGGCCCGCTCATGTTGCGGATGGGCACCTAGCCCTGGGTAGAATACCTTTTGGACGCCCGCATGGTCCTGCAAAAATCGGGCCAGACGCAAAGCGCTCTGGTTTGCTTGCCTTAGTCGTAATTCCAGGGTTTCCAGGCCTATGGCAATCTTGTGCGCCGCCTCACCAGACAAGGCTGCGCCCATGTCTCGCAAGCCTTTTTTACGAATTTGGCTCAGCGCCCATTGCGCTGGATCCCCAGTACGATAAGGGGCAAAAATATTAGGGTACTGCGCCCAGTCATAACAACCTGTATCTGTTACGGCACCACCCAGTACATTGCCATGGCCTGCCATAATTTTGGATAATGAGTTTACTACCAAGGCTGCCTGAAATTGCTTGCCCGGGGCCAAATATGCCGTACTTAACGTATTATCCAGTACAAAAGGTACTTCACGGGATTGACATAACGATCCAATCGCATCCAGATGTGCGATCTGTGTTCCGGGGTTGGCAATCGACTCCGCAAACACCATGCGAGTATTGGGCTGCCAGGCTTTTTCCACCTGCTCAACCGAACACGCATCCACCAAAACCACCTCTATGCCGAAATTTTCTAGTGTCTGAAAAACACTGTTGGTATTACCAAACAAATAGCGACTGCTAATGACCTGATCACCGTTTTTTAACAACGTCAAAAAAACTGCCGTCAGTGCCGCCATGCCAGATGCAAAACAAATTGTCCCCACGCCCTGCTCAACCATATTCACATGGTGCTCCAGGCTTGCGACAGTGGGCGTATTTTGACGGGCATAGGTATACCCCGGCCCACCTTGAAATACGTCTATGAGCGCTTGAGCGCTAGAATACGCAAACTCGGCACTGGAATGTATAGGCTGATGCACGGCGCCCGCCTCTGTGCCCAAACGTCGATCGTGATGTAGTGTGCGCGTACGAAGTTTTTCTTTTTCCATTATTTCCCTGACATCCAACAAAGAACAATCATTAGCTCCCGGAGCCCTGCCGCACCGACTCATATAAACATAATGCCGTGGCAACACTCACATTCAGGCTCTCTACCGTACCCAACATGGGTATACGTACTAAATTATCACAATGCTCGCGCGTCAATCGACGCAGCCCCTCGCCTTCAGCCCCCATGACCCAACCTACTGATTGGCCACTCAAATCAATACCATGCAAGGTCTGCCGAGCCTGGTCATCGGTCCCATAAAGCCAGATATCACGCTTTTTCAAATCACGCATCGTGCGGGCTAAATTGGTCACTTGTATATAGGGCACTGTTTCGGCGGCACCACAGGCCACCCGTCGCACCACTGAGGTCAGACCCACTGCACGATCCTTGGGAGCTAAAACCGCATGAACACCCGCAGCATCTGCAGTACGTAAACAGGCCCCCAGATTATGAGGATCCGTAACTCCATCCAGGATCAACAATAAGGGAGGAATTTCCTGCGCTTGTAACTCATCGAGCAAACTGTTGATGTCGGTAGCCAATCGCAGGGCCCTGGCCTGTCCTGCCACCCCCTGGTGGCGAGCACCCGCAGCGAGCTCGTCCAAATGCTGTCGTGTAACCGGTGTCGTTGGTATCCCCGCCTGTTGTAGCTGGTCCACAAGCTGCTGCAATCGTTTATCGCGCCGGTGGTTATCATAAAACACCTGCTGCAAGGATTCGGGTGCCTGTTGCAATCGGGCACGTACTGCGTGAAAGCCTAAGAGAATTTGAGACGACATAACCAATCTGTTTTTTATTGAAACACCAAGTCCTAACCCCGCCGGTTAGCCCGTTTGGATAGATGCGGTGTGCTGCGCTTTTTAGCATCTGCACGCGCTTGACGTCGGGCCGCAGCGCGACGCTCACTGGCCCGTCCTGGCAGGCCATCTGGCTTGGTCGAGGCCGCTTTGCGCATGGCCCGGCTAGCGACCGGGGCCTGCTGATGCCGCCTAGAGACCCCTGCCCCTTCTACCAAACGAAAATCAATGCGGCGTTCTTCCAGACTGACATTGGCTATTTGCACCTGCACGGAATCCGTCAGGCGATAGCGGATGCCCGTGCGTTCGCCGATTAACTCGTGGGTTGCCTCATTAAAGACAAAATAATCAGTTCCCAAATCGGAAATATGGACCAGTCCTTCTATATACAAACTTTCTAAAGTCACGAAAATCCCGAAATGGGTCACACCTGTGATGCGGCCGCTAAAGACCTCGCCAATATGCTCTTGGGCAAAGTAACACTTCAGCCAAGCCATCACATCATATGAGGCATCATCAGCCCTGCGCTCACGGGCAGAAAGCACTGCACCGAGCTGCTCCCACACCGCCTCCTCGTATTGTTTTCTGGTCATGCCTTCCGTATCGAAATCCAGCTCAATCTGGGGT
>DATGTB010000010.1:0-11074 GCA_035302065.1 Paenalcaligenes sp.
TGGGCAAAGGGCATTTTAACCCGGCGGTATCAATTTCCAGCTCAACCTCGATATTGTCCAAACTCATAGATCTACCCTCTCTTTGACCCAACTCACCACGCCCTCCAGGGCCTCATCCAGACGCTCCGGCTCAGAACCTCCACCCATTGCCATATCCGGACGTCCACCTCCTTTACCCCCGACCTGCTGGGCAACCATGGCCACCAATTCCCCGGCTTTGAGCTGCGTAGTCAAATCATTGGTCACCGCAGCCACAAGGCTGACCTTGTCCTGCTGTGTTGTGCCTAACACAATGACTGCACTACCAAGCTTGTTTTTCAGCTGGTCCGCCGTACTGCGTAATGCCCTGGGATCAGCCCCGGGCAGAGCAGCTGCCAATACCTTGATGTTTCCATCCAGACGAACCGCCTGTGCTGCCAAATCCTGCCCGGCAGAGGCAGCCAGCCTGTCTTTGAGCTGAGTACGCTCGCGTTCCAAATCACGCAACTGCTGCTGCAAGAGCTGCACACGATCGAGTGCCTTGTCCGCTGGAGTTCGCAGCTGTGCGCTGATTGCTCCTAGTTGCTGCTCGGTGCGCTGTGCCCATTGCAGTGCATTCATGCCTGTGATGGCCTCGACACGACGAATGCCCGCTGCAACCCCACTTTCAGAAATAATTTTGAACAAGCCGATATCACCTGTTGCCTCGACATGCGTACCACCGCATAATTCACACGAAGTACCAATATCCAGCACACGTACATCTGTGTCGTACTTTTCGCCAAACAAGGCTACGGCCCCTTCATCGATTGCGGCCTCATAGCTCATTTCCCGGATGCGGACCGGCTCGTTATCCAGAATTTCATTATTGACGATATTTTCTACTGCTGTGATTTGCTCCGTGGTCAACGGAGCATCGTGTGTAAAATCAAAGCGGGTTTTTTCTGCGTCAACCAGCGAACCACGCTGCTGCACATGACTACCCAACACCTCCTTGAGTGCCTTATGCATGAGATGAGTGGCTGAATGGTTGCGAATCGTTGCTGCGCGCAACAGGGGATTCACCTGCGCACTGAGCCGATCGCCTACACGAATACTGCCTTGCTGCAAACGGCCATGATGGCCAATCACCTGACTTGAAATGTTTTGAGTATCGCTTACTGTAAATATGCGCTCTGCATCACGGAGCACCCCTTGATCGCCAACCTGCCCGCCAGACTCGGCATAAAAGGGAGTTACATCAAGCACCACTACCGCCTCCTGACCTGCCTGCAATTCGTCTACCGCAGTGCCGTCCACATACAGCGCTTGGACCTTGGCATCATCAACCGTCAGATGCTCATAGCCTTTAAAGGTAGTCGCCGCCCCATCGTAACTCAGCCCCTCAGCTGATTGAAACTTGCCTGCGGCCCGGGCGCGGGCGCGTTGCTTTTCCATCTCGCGGTCAAAACCATCGAAATCCACCTTGACCGAGCGCTCACGACATATGTCAGCAGTCAAATCCACCGGGAAACCGTAGGTATCGTACAGCGTGAAAACCGTCTGCCCCTCAAGCACCTCGCCAGCCTCAAGCTCTGCCAAGGCTGCCTCTAGGATTTTCATGCCGTGATCGAGGGTTTCAATAAAGCGCTCCTCCTCTTGTTTAAGCACCTGCTCAATGCGCTCCTGTTGCTCAGACAGCTCGGGGTAGGCGGCCCCCATCTGCTCGGCCAATGGCCCGACCAAGCGGTAGAAAAAAGGCTGTGTTTGCCCTAATTTGTGGCCGTGGCGTAACGCCCTGCGAATAATACGCCGCAGCACATAACCCCTGCCCTCATTGCCGGGAATTACCCCATCAATCACCAGAAAAGCACAGGCGCGGATATGATCAGCGATCACCTTGAGCGAATCATCTGTCAGATCGGTCGCCCCGGTCTCACGCGCTGCTGCTGCAATCAATGCCTGAAATAAATCAATCTCATAATTTGAATGCACCCCTTGCAATACAGCGGCCACCCGCTCAAGGCCCATGCCCGTATCAACACAAGGCTTGGGTAATGGGGTCAGGGTGCCATCTGCTGCACGATCGTATTGCATGAAAACCAGATTCCAGATTTCGATGAACCGATCGCCATCCTCCTCGGCTGAGCCCGGTGGGCCACCCCAGACTTGCGGCCCGTGATCATAAAAAACCTCAGAGCACGGACCACAGGGCCCGGTATCAGCCATTTGCCAAAAATTGTCGGAAACATAGCGCTGACCATCCTCATCACCGATGCGGATAATGCGTTCTGCAGGAACGCCAATATCCTGATGCCAAATATCAAAGGCCTCATCATCCTCGTGATATACAGTGATCCATAGCTTTTCAGCAGGCAGGCCAAAGCCCTCCGTAAGCAACTCCCAGGCATAACGAATGGCATCTTTTTTGAAATAGTCCCCAAAGCTGAAATTACCCAGCATTTCAAAAAAAGTATGGTGTCTGGCGGTATAGCCTACATTTTCCAAATCATTATGTTTCCCGCCTGCACGCACACAGCGCTGAGAAGAGGTGGCACGCGAGTAGGGCCGGGTTTCCTGACCCGTAAAAACATCCTTGAACTGTACCATCCCTGCGTTGGTAAATAATAACGTAGGGTCATTGGCTGGCACCAAAGAAGAAGAGGGCACCTGCTGATGGCCACGCTCCTCAAAAAAAGATAAAAACTTTTGACGTATTTCTGATGTTTTCATGGAATGCTGAGCTGTTAGCGCTAAAAGAATAAAGGACTAATTATAGTCAGAACCACACAATTGCTAAAGGCAACACTACATAATAGCAATCTTTGCCCACTTAAATAAAGCTAATTCATTCTGAAGCGCGGACGGCATAAATAGCTTCTATAAGTGTGGCCCTGGCTATCGGTAAACAGGGAAATGGGCGTTGCTACAAAATGCTCGCCACAGCTACAGGACCCCGTCACGGGGTTGCGGGTATCACCAAGCGTTGGGTGAGCGCAATACCCGTATCGATCCTCTATATAATGCCCGCCATCATAGCCAATCATCCGCGTCCAGAGCCCTTGTCTACAAGTCAGAAAGGCCGGATAAAACTGATCATAAGCGAGCGCTCCGTCCCGGGGACAGGACGCCGCTGCCTGAGCCTGCTCCTGCATGAGCAAATAACCCTCTGTGGCCAGAGAATGCTCACTATGGACTGGCCCTGTGACGGTCAGCTGATTCTGAAAAAAGGGATCCCTATCGTCGCGTACCCGCAAATAACGGTGCCAAAGCTCATCACCTTGCACAGCCAAGGCAATCGTACCCTCGCCTAGTGCACCCTGCTGACCAAAAGTATTGGGCCAGCGCAGATGCTGTGCGGCAATCCATTGATCATAAGGGGCCTGCACCACGAGGCCCGCCCCCTGTGTCAACTCTCGCCACAGAGACAGCCGTTTGGCATCAGCAGCCCCATCTGCATTGAGCAAAGGCGTGCGAGCTGCTATGAGGGCGTGCAAAAAACATAAGTCCTCGCTGCAGCCTTGTGGGGATTTAAACACCCATATCCGCACCTTGTCCTCGAGCGCATCGGAAAAAGAGCCCGGTAACACCTCGAGATCCCTAAGCTCTGCAATTGTGGGGTGTTGCCAATTATGAACCAGCACGTCATTGAGTTGCTGAGCGCTATAAGACTCACTCTCAATGAGGGTATGACTAAATCGTTCTATATAACGTTCAACCGCGCCCTGAACTGCCTGCATCCATAAAACCTTGGCTTCCAGAGCCAGCGTCTCACGTTTTTCTGACCAGGCACTCAGCGCCCAGATTGCGGCGAGCAAAGTAAGGGCCAAAACCACCAAATATTCCAATAACACACTACCGCGCTGCGTATTCATGGCTCGCCCTGGCATTAGCGCACGACAAAACGAAACTCATTTTTTTCCCCTTCAGCACACTGCTGCTGCGCATAAAAGGCGCTATAGTCCCGCTGTGGACTTTTTACCTCGACCAGTTTTCCTTGCTCACCGACATGAATCTCATCAACGACTCTATTCATTACGGTCGCCAATGAAGGGCATGCCGCATGATGAACTCCTGTCAAGCGTAATTCCAGTGCCCGCCCCCCCTCCAGTTCAGCGATGGAGAGCTCCCCGTTATTGCCCAGCCCATGGCGAATGGTTGGCTGCCCGCCCACTCCCTCGTAAGTAAACACCGGACTGCTCGCATTTTGCAGGGCAAAATGCCCCTGATTCATCCCAGCATATTGAGGAGCCCCGTGGGCATGCGCATTAAGGTGCTGGCGCAAAACGAAATTGGCCAGTGCCTCCCCTACCTTGGGGACCCGGTTTTCTACCAAATACCCCTGTATGACCGGAATGGCAAGCACAGCGACCAATAAAATGATCACGGTGACTACGGAAATCTCGACCAGGGATAACCCCTTTTGCTGCGCTCGCTGCGCACTGCCCTGAACATCAAAAGCCCCTGTGTATGACATATTCTCCTCCTGAATGTTTTTTATGCGAAGACATTGAGCAGCCCCTGTCGCAGCTCCTCAAATGCCTGATAGTGCCAATACAACAACAACGCCAACAAACCGATTCCCATCAACAAAGCCCCCCAACGGATGATGACGCTAAAATGCAATAATCGCTGCTCAAAACGGTCAGCCAGGCGATCGGCCGTCAAAGCACAGGCGCGCGCAAGGCTGCGCCCCTGCGCCATATCGACCAAAAACCATAGATCCTCCTCATCGAGTAAACCGGTAGCAAAACTCTCCGGGCCCACCTCCCCTTGTAAGATGCGGACGTGGATCCGCTCGATATGCATGCGAAACCACGGATTTGCTGTATCAGAAAGGGCCACTACTGCTTGCTTTAGTGGGATGCGCAAATGCGTCAAAGCCAGCAAAATATGAAGCATTTGCAGCATTTGCCAAGCGCCAAAATAGCGATAGCTTTTCCATGGCTCATAACGATCCAAAAAGCTCCGCAATGGGCCTGTCAAATAACGCAGACTAAATGCTAATGCGCTCAGTGCCATCACCAGGAGCACAAATAGCAACCAACCAAAACGCTCTAGCCAGGCGGCACTATCAAACAGCAACCGGGTATAGCGGCCGTAATGCTCTTGAGGCACGACCGCAAAGACCTGGCGCAATTCCGGCACAGTCAACGTGGGTAACAAAATCAATGTGAAACCCACGACCAACAAGGCAAAAATGGCGGGCCAGAGTATGCTCAGCGTACGCCGATTAAGCGTCTGATTGCGCTCTTGTTGCATTGCCAAAAATCCCAGTGCCGCGGTCAGGCTGCGAACCCCATAGCGCTGGCTCACACTGATGACCTGTAGCGTTTGAGGTGCAAAACAGCCCTGCCAGGCACGGGCCAAATCACCGCCATAGACAGCCAATCGCTCCAACCACAACTGGGCCAACTGCCCCCGCACATGCTGCCGGCCATAGCGTTGCACCTCATTGGCGAAAATATTTTTAATGGTCTGCTGCCCGGCCAAATGCTCTAGCAAGGCAGACAAATAACGCAAGTACTCAACCCGATAACGCCTGAAACGCCATTGCCAATACAAAACCAGCCAACCGCTCATGCCTTCCCCCACGCTTGCCAGTGAGGGCGTCCAAACAAACCAAAATGGTATTCCAGATCAAACGGGTCCAATAAGCCCTTTCCTGCCTTGAGCCAGGCGCAGTGATGAATGGACTGCTCAGGCTTGGGTGAAAGCTCAGGCTGCCATAGTTCGGCAACCACAGTACGGCCTGTATAACCAGCCAAACCTCGTTGCTGCCAGCTTTCACAGTACGTGCACCCTGCTGTATTACGCACGCGCAGCTGCTCAAACCCTGCCCCCCACAACTGCTTTACCCTTTGCAACCACTGCTCAAATGGTCTGAATTGATATAAAAAATGATTCACATGCGGCGGAAACCCCTCCAAATCATGCAGGACAATGGCACAGCCCGGACATAATTGCGGCAGTAGCTCCTGATGCACAAGCAAACGCAGTATGCCCGGCGTATCCAGGACTTCCCTTTCAACCCCGATAAAGCTGGAACTCAAACGTTGAGTTATCAAATGCACCCCGGCAGCGTGTACTGTCGTGAACACCCGCACCCCAGAGGTCACCAAATCAGTAAATGCCTGCGCTGTTTCTGCATCGCGGATCTCTCCCAGGAGGACATCGGTCATGGCAGAACGCTTGAGTGCCCGTAACTTGGAGGCAAAATGCTGATGGGTATCTGTATCCAGTTCGCGTGCCAGGGATACCTGTACGGCATGCGGGATACGGTATTCCACTGGGTCCTCCAGCGTAATGACCTTGCGCCAATCAGGTAAATAACCTACTAATGCTGCTAATGCAGTGGATTTTCCCGAGCCTACAGAACCCGAGAAAACAATGGCACCACGCTCACTGAGCGCCGACTCCAGGAGTTGCTGTTCTTGTTCTGGCAGATAACCAAGCTCTGACAACTCAAAATCCATTTCGTGATCCCGGCTCAGAATCCGAAAACAGACACTCGGCCCATCAATAGCTGCCAATGAAGCCCAGCGCAACCGCAGGCGTTGATTATCCACCTCGCACTCGATTCGGCCTTGTTGCTCCTGATACATATCAAATACAGGAGCATTGCCCCCCTGAACGCCCATCCACACCACAGCCAACATATCCCGTAGCAAAGAAGTTTGCATGGAGGTGAATACGGAAGGCTGTACATAACGACCGGCAATACTGAAATACACCTGCGAAAACGGTTCAGACAAGGCCAGGTTTATATGCAAATCACTGGCCTCATTACGCAGTCCCCAGCGCACCAGCTCTAGAAACATGGCATACAGCTCTGCCTCGGACCACGACGTGGCGCTCTCAGGAAAGGGGCCTGCCAAGCTGTATTGTGCTGCCTTGGTAGGCAAGATGCGCCCAACCGCCAACAGCACAGCCGTATCGACGACCACACATGCCGTGCTGTTAAAGCGATAACCCTTGGCCAGCATCTTTTGTGCCAAACTGTGTACCGCATCCGTATGCAAAGCCTCCTCAGTCAGCACCAAAAGAACCGAGCCATCCTCACACGCCACGGGCAGCACATTACGTAATAACTGCTCATTCAGATCGAGCACATGTTGCAAGCCATGCGACAAGGCAGGTGTCAATTGTTTGAGCTGCTCGAGATTATGGCAATGCCTAATTTGACCTAACGTCTGCGTAATATCTCTTTGCTCATACTCACTGAGCTGCTGACCACCCTCCAAACGATGTGCTGGCCAGACACGCTGCCTGAACCAATAAGAAAACCCTTTGCTTTGCGTTCTCATGATTACTCCTTTCCCTTGTATTGCAGTACTCAAGGCAGTCTGGGGGTAATACAGCGAGTTATTTCCTCCTCGGCATGCTCAAAATCCACACAACGCCCCGCTATCTGCTTAAGCGTCAGTGGCTGTTGATCTAAGGCCCGAACAACGATTTGCTGCTCGCCTGGAGCAAATAAATACTCCTTGCCGCGATGCTCCACCAGAACATAAGTATCCTCACCTACCCCGTATAAAGCCTTTAATCGGGTGCTCTTCAGGGCATCCGGCATTGCCCATGAACCTTGTGTATCTGACACTGATGCTTGTTGTTGTAATAAAGCCCCGGTTTCATGCTCCATCAAGGTTTGGACTATCTCCTGCTGCTCCTGCCAGGCGTCCTCCTGACCCAAGGCCACCGGAGTCATGAGATACCAGATAATGCACACCCCAAAAACACCGCTGCTAATGAATCTTCTCATCATCCACCGCCCCCTCTAACAAAACCTCTAATTGACTCGTTTTTAAATCCGGCTGCTTGTGCGTCTGTACCCGCAGCTCAACCCGATACCACAGCACGTGGGCGCGTAAATCAAACAGTAATGGCACCGATCGCAGCGGCCCCTGTAACCGCAGGGAGGTACGTCCCTGCCATTGCGACAAGCTATCCTGCCGATGACGGTAATGGAGCGTCCCAAACGCAGGCTGTATTTTCTGTAATTGACTCAAATGCTGAAAAAGTGTTGGCACGGTCGCCTGATGCTGCGCATGTAAATCAACGGCATAAACAGGGAACTCGATCTCGACGGCATGCAGGTCGATGGCTCGGGCCCAACGCTCCCACTGCTGCTGTTGCAAAAAGGTTTCAGCATCAGCGCCGGTGCCATTACGTTGGTACTCAGCCCGGCAACGCCAGCCTTGCTCAGCAAGAACGTAGTCACACTGCGAGGCAATTAACTGCCAGCCCGCACGAGCAACTGGCAGCTGGTAAAAATGCATCAAAACCGGCTTGAGCATCTCCCTGGCAGGCAACAGGGGCAACTCATGAGCCTGCTCATCTGAAGCGACTGATGAGGAAGCCACAGCTGATTGCGCCGCACTTTGCCACCACCATTGGTAATAGCCCAATGCCACCAAGAGCAAACACAACCCCCATAACATCCATGAACGAAAACGCCATTGACATGGCCTTAATCTGGCCGCTGTCAACAAGGACTGTACCTGCGGGCGCTTTTGAAATAGAAAAGCCCAATCCAGGTAAGCGCCCTGCTCATTGAGCGCTATCATCTGTGGGTAATCAGTCATCACCGAAGCCATAAACTCCTGCGCCTGCTCCAAACATTCAAAACAATGGTCCCCACGTACCAACACCTGCCCTTTATGCGCAGCAACAAACCAGAAGTAGCGAGTCGGTAATTTGATGATGGCAGCAACGGTTTGTTGGGCATAGATACGAGCAAAAAAAGCGGCCCCGGCGATATAAGCTGAACGGTCTTTTCTCGCAATACGCTGTCTGCCAAGTCCGACCGAGCACATGGTCTGCCCGCTCAGAACCCAGCTTTGAGCGCCCCGTTGCTGCGCCAGACGCTGCGCCCGCTGTTTGGCATCTGCCTCTACCACGGCATACCAGCGTAAACCCACCACCCAAAACACCTCTTGCTGCTGAATCTTTGCCACAAAAACATGTTCCATTGTGATCTCTCAACCCATGAGATGATTTATCAACCTTCCTCAATTTGCACTGTCATGACTACAAAAGTCCTGAGTCGTTCAGTCGCGATACGATCCCCACCTCCAAATAGCAGCGGCATATCAGGGTTTAAACGACGTGCGCTAGACTGTCTGCTTTCGCGGTCAAAACCCGATATCAGCAAAGGCTGCCCGGGCCGTAGCAAGACCTGCTGCACCATGCCTGCCCCGTCTATGGCCAGCTGCTGTATCTGCATATTTTGCTGTGGACTGCCCACAGAAATGGTTTCCAGCGGTTGGGCCACAGTGTTGTCATAAGCGATAGAAAGCAACACCAAGCCATCCTCTTGGACATCCGGCACCACGGTCAGCAAGGTGCCGACGGTTTCCTCCTTTTGGCTCAAGCTCACCGCGCTCCCCTCATAGCCACCGCCTAAAAACTGCGGGGTCGTTTCTACGCGGTCAATGTAGGTAAAGGTGGTCCGCAAAGCGTGCGTAACCGGTCGTTTATTCAAAGTCAAAACGGGTACCGTATTTCTGCGCAGCACCTGCACATCTTGTGATAAGGCTTGTATCAGGGCCTCGGTACCTGCAAAGGCGCCTTTGTTTACGCTGGCACTCACCGCCGAAGCCTGTGCCAGCATCTGCCCTGCCGTTCCAAAGCCCGCCGATAAGGCCGCCCGCTCAAAGATGAGCTCCCAGTCCAGACTGCGCTCTGCCTCTTCGTGTATGCTCACAGTCAACTCCTCAAACACCAGCCGTACGCGTTGCTTGAGTGCTTTGCCCTCTGTTGCGATAAATTGGGCCATTTGCTCAACCACCTGGGGAACATCCTTAACTACAATGGTTCCACTGCCATCAGCCAGCACCTCAATACGTCCGGCTTTGGTCATGAACGCCTGCAGTTTTTCTTTCATCCCCATCAGTACGTCCATATTGTGCCCGCGTATTTCTGTTCCGGAGGCGCTCTGGAAACCATGCGCTCCGCTACTTTCCTGTTTGCCCAATTGCGCATGCGTCTGTGTATCCAGACCCAGGGTTGGCAACTTGAAAAAGCGGGTCACTGTTTTATAGAACTCTATTTCCTGGTTTTCATAACGCCAAAAAATATCCAGCTGCGCACTGATGCGATCCAGGGTATGTGCCAGTGGTTCAGGCTCACCCTGCAATAGCACAGATGGCATGGCCTGCCCTGCCTGCACCGAGCCGGCTGTATGCTCAAAGTGCAGGGGCAAAAAATAATCAGAAGGTAATAACGCCTCAGGCTGTATGCGCACAGGGATGCCAGTAGCCAAGGTAATGCGCTGGGCCACCTGCTCCAGACCAAGCGCCTGATCCGCAAAGATCAAACTGGTATTGACCTGCTTTTGCAATGCACGCGGTAGCATGACATGCTCTGCCAAGGGCTCCGCAGCACCAATCACCCAAGGAGCGTCTATATGTTCAGTCCAGACTTGCTCGCCTTCGAGGCGCAATTGCTGGTCAAAATGCGCTTTGTGCGCTGCCTGCATTTTTTGAACCTTATCCATCCGCTCATCGAACTGCTTGCCTTGCTCTTGCAAGGCGCAGGCCGTGAGGAAAAAACATAATACGGGTAGCAGGCTTTTCATGGCCGTGACGAAGACTCTCATTTCCCTTGACCCCTTATGATTCCTTGCGTACCGACGGCCTATCAGGATGACAGGACTGGGTGGCAGAGATAATACGCAAGACCTGATTACTGTAAAAACAGGCGCGCAGTGGGGTTGTGCCCAAGCGCACACTATCGAGTAACTGCCCGACCGCCTCACTGAAGGCGCCATCAAATTGAGCGGTGTTCACAATGGGATAATCCACCTCCAGTCCCCAATGCTGATCCCCAAAGTGCCAGCCCGCCTCCTGGGCCCAACGCTGCAACGCCTGCCTCAAAGTGTCATCTGCCGGGCTCACCGAAAAGCGCTTGGCAGATGTCTTGTTGTTTTTAGCCACTACACGCGTAGTTTGCTTTGCTGGTTTACTTTCCTCTGCAGCGGGGAGGTCTACAGCGCTGGTACGCTCTACTGGACCCAGACTAAGGCCGCTCGATGCGGATTCAGTTTTTGTTTTGTGGGCCGCTGTCCTGACAACATCAGGCGCCGGTGCAGACGGCTCGGATAATTGCTTCGTTT
>DATGTB010000011.1:0-2508 GCA_035302065.1 Paenalcaligenes sp.
CGGTAGAGCCGGAATCCACCGAGCAGTAAATTATCCTCAACCGTCATGCTGGCAAATAGCTCCCGACTCTCGGGCACCAGACTCAGGCCCAGGGCCACGCGCTGCTCTACCGTCCAGCTGCTGACCTCCTGCCCGCGATACATTACCTGACCACGGCTGAAACCATTTACTGGTAAATTACCCATCATGGCATTGAGCAACGTGGATTTACCGGCGCCATTGGCTCCAATCACGGTCACAATAGCCCCACTGGGCACATGTAGCTCAGGGCAATCCAACGCCGGAACAGTGCCATATTGGACTTTGAGATCACGGACAGTAATCAAATTTTCCTGTGTACTCATGTCGTTTCTACCACGCCCCCCAGATAAGCCTCCAGCACAGCCGGATTGGTTTGAATGCTATGGGGATTTCCTTCGGCCAGCTTAGTGCCAAAATTCATCACCACGATGTGGTCTGTCAGCCCCATCACGAACTCCATATCATGCTCAACCAACAAAATGCTCATGCCCTCGTCACGCAACTGCCGCAGCACATCGCCCAGAGCCTGCTTTTCCATATAGCGCAATCCAGCTGCCGGCTCGTCGAGCATTAATAAAATCGGATCACTGGCCAAGGCCCGGGCAATTTCCAGAATACGCTGCTGCCCGAGGGCTAGCCGCCCGGCAGGTTCATACTGCATATCCAATAGTCCGACCCGGTGCAGCTGTTTACGTGCCTCAACCAGCAGACGCTCCTCAATTCCGCGCTCAGCATGCACCAGCGCCCGTAAAACCCCGGCATTGGCTCGTAAATGAGCCCCCAGCGCCACATTTTCCAGCACAGTCATGTTAGGCGCTAACTGCACATGCTGAAAGCTGCGACTGACTCCCAGGCGAGCCACCTGTCGTGCATTGAGATCTTCAATGGCCTGATCCAGAAAACGCACCTCCCCGGCGGTACGGGGCAATACCCCGGTGATGAGATTAAAACAAGTGCTTTTACCGGCCCCGTTAGGACCAATCAAACCGACAATCTCGCCCGCCTTGAGGCTAAAGCTAAGGTCATTGACCGCAACCAGGCCGCCAAACTCCTTGCGCAAACCCTCGATCTGCAGCACAACAGTATCCTTTGCGGGTAACTGCCGGTGCGGCAACGTTGCGCCAGGCAGGGTCTTTTGATCTGCAGTGTCCAAAACGCTGGATGAACCCTGCTCATCACCGAGTTGCAATGCCGGATAGCGCTCTCTAGTGGTCAATGCCCGGCCTCCAAGCCGACGCCAAACGTACTCCCAGCCCTGCGCCAGAAAGCTCCACAAGCCCTGATTGGCATACTGCAAGATGAGAATCATCAATATCCCGAACACAATCAACTCGGCGTTGATATCCGCATCCAGGAATAAGGGAAGGATATTTTGCAATCGATCCTTGATAACCAGAATAACGGTAGAACCCAACACCGCCCCCCACACGCTGGCGGCACCGCCAATCACGGCCATGAACAGATACTCGATACTGTAGTTCAGGCCAAAGGGACTTGGGCTGACAGCCCGCTGCATGTGCGCATAGAGCCAGCCCGACACACAGGCCAATAAAGCTGCGTAAATGAAAATGATGACCTTGTAGCGGGCCGTATTGATGCCAAAAGCCTCGGCCATGACACCGCGTTGGCGTAAAGCCCGTATGGCTCGCCCTGGACGCGAATGCATCAAGTTATAGGTCGCCCACATGGCCAACAGCACACACACCCAGATCAAATAATAGATCGAGCGCCCACCGCCAAGGGAATAACCAAAGATTTCTATCGGTGGAATGCCGGAAATCCCGTCATGCTGCCCCAGAAAACTCAAATTGCCAAACAGATAATAAATGGACAAGGACCAGGCGATAGTGCCCAGGGGTAAATAGTGCCCCGACAGCCGCATGGTCACCGCCCCAATGATAAAAGCAAAGACAAAGGTCAGTAATAACGCAATGATCAGACCGGCCCAGGGCGACCAACCCATCTGAGTGCTGAACCAGGCAGTGGTATAAGCCCCAATCCCGACAAAAGCCGCCTGTCCAAATGAGGTCAGTCCGGCAACCCCGGTCAAAACCACCAGGCCGAGGACAACCAAACTACTCAGACCAATGTAATTTAATTGGGTAATCCAGTACTCAGGCGTCGACGACCATAAGGGTAACAGGGCCAACAGGGCTATGAGCGGTATAAAAATCCAACGCTGCATGATTAGTCCTCATCATCCATGATTAGCATGCCAAATGAACGCCACAGCAAAACAGGAATAATCAGCGTAAAGACGATGACCTCCTTGTACTGACTGGCCCAAAAGGAAGAAAAGGCCTCTAAAATACCGACAAAAATAGCCCCGATGGCGGTAATGGGATAACTGGCCAACCCACCAATAATTGCACCCACAAACCCCTTGAGACCAATCAAGAATCCGGTGTCATAATAAATGGTGGTGACCGGGGCAATCAGCATGCCAGAAAACGCACCCACCGCTGCGGCCAGCAGAAATGTGAGGCG
>DATGTB010000012.1:0-4900 GCA_035302065.1 Paenalcaligenes sp.
TCGGGCAGCCCGACAATATTAAATGCAGGCAACCCGGTCCCGATATGTACCTCAACACTAATGGGCTGGGCATTAAATCCCAGCAAGTCACAGCTATTTAGCACGGCCAGAGTCATAACACCCCTGTTCAATGAGTAAAAAACTCCATTATCCGTGCTGTGCGGGCTGGGCAAAGCCCATCAGGGTAAAATTATCCTAGGCCGGATTTCCCTCCCCTTGCTCGCCACTATCCTGTGCGGCGGCCTCTTCCAAAGCCAGGGCCTCCTCAAGCGCTGCGACA
The DNA here is from genome assembly GCA_035302065.1 of Paenalcaligenes sp. Classification (GTDB taxonomy): domain Bacteria; phylum Pseudomonadota; class Gammaproteobacteria; order Burkholderiales; family Burkholderiaceae_B; genus Paenalcaligenes. The sequence goes on from DATGTB010000012.1 coordinate 281, forward strand.
CGTAACTCCAGCGCCTGAACCCGCTCTAGAGCGCGCTCCAACAAAGCTAGCTGCGTGTCAAACTCCTCTCTGGTAATGAGATCCATGCGCGAAAAGGTCTGAGTCATCAAAGCTCGTACATTTCTTTCCAAATCAGCTGCCGGACTTTTGGCAATCAGATCTGAAATCCCTTGTTGAAATTCATTAAGCCAATCTTTACGTGGTTCCATATGCGCCTCACACTTGTCAAACAAAGGCCACCCCCATGTGGCCTGAATCAAGGATGATTTTAGTCGTTACCAACCGCCTCCTGGATTTTTCTATCTGCTTTGCTGGCACCGCTTTTGATGGCATCAGCTGCTCGTTCTAAGGCTTCCTCGGCTTTTTCACCTACTTCGCGTGCCTTATCGCCAAGTGTCTCACTGTCCTCTTCGATTGTCTGACCAGCCTTCTCAGCCTCTAACTCGGCACGCTCTTCGTCCTCTTTGGCCTTGTCTTTGGCTTGCTCGGCTTTTTCATCGGCCTTTTCTTTTAGCTCTTCAGCTTTTTCCTTGGCCTCATCTGCCAACTCATCAGCTTTGTCTTTGGCTTGTTCAGCCTTGTCTTTGGTGGCCTCAGCCAATTCGTCCGCCTTTTCCTTGGTGCTATCAGCAGCCTTTTCAGCTTTTTCTTCGAGCTGCTCTACTGCTGTCGCATCGGTTTTGGACTCAGCTTGTGGCTGGCTTTGACTACTGGCTGCCGGACTGCTGTCTTTTTTATCATCAGAACAAGCAGCCAACACACCGAGTGAAAATACAGCAGACAGTACTGCAATATATAAACGATTCAATTTCATGATCATCCCTTAAATTGGATTGGGTTCATTGTAAAAATAAAAATACCTAGCAGCGATATTTTATTAACTATGCCATACATACACTGTTAATCAGTGTAAGTCCGGGTTTCATTGTTCTTGATGAGTTTTATAGGGCTGTCCCTGAGCCAGCAGCTGTAGATCAACTGGCTCAGCGCGATTAATTGCAGCGGCCACGCGTCTACGTAAATCGTTGCTGTGAGAATTAATCACCTTGTGTTTAATTGGCAGAAGTTGATTGATCGAGACGGAGAAACGGGTCAAACCCAGCCCCAAAAGCACCGGGGTCAGGCGCTCATGACCTGCGATTTCGCCACATATGGATACAGGTGTATCATAGCGATCAGCGATATTGATAATTTGAGCCAATAGCCGAATCACTGCTGGGTGCAATGGATCATACAAATGCGCCACGTCTTTATCAATGCGATCCACGGCTAACACGTACTGTATGAGATCGTTGGTGCCAATGGATAAAAAGTCCACCGCCTGGGCAAACGGCTCTAATGCGATGGCAGCGGCAGGTACCTCAATCATGGCGCCAAGCTCAACCCCACGTGTGATGCTAACCCCCTCTGCTTGCAGTGAACCCTTGGCGCGTTGTAACGCAGCCCGAGTCGCCTCTATCTCACCAATATGGCTGACCATAGGGATTAAAATCCGCACGGGGCCGTGCTGCGCGGCGCGCCATAACGCACGTAACTGCGTATGAAAAATCTCTGGATGCGCCAGACAATAGCGTATGGCTCGCAGACCGAGCGCCGGATTGGTAGCGACGGCTTGGTCGGTGTCTAGATTCTTGTCTGCGCCGATGTCCAAAGTCCGGATCGTGACTGGCTTGCCCTGCATAGCCTGCACAGCTTGGGCATAAGCACGATATTGCTCATCCTCGGAAGGCAATTGTGTGCGCCCCAGAAATAGAAACTCGCTACGAAACAACCCGATGCCATCAGCCCCAGCCTCATAAGAGCGCTGAGCCTCGGAGGGCAGCTCTATATTTGCTTCCAGGGTAATCTCAATGCCATCCAGGGTTTGGGCAGGCGCATCGCGCAATGCCTCAAGGGCCTGCATTTGCTGCTCATGGTGCTGTTTCATAGTTTGGAACTCGGCCAGCACCTGTGCTGCAGGATTGACCATGACCACCCCTGCCTGCCCATCGACAATGATTAAATCACCATCCTGCACCGCCCGCCGAAAATCGCCCAGCCCGACAACCGCTGGTATCCCCATACTGCGGGCAATGATGGCGGTATGTGAAGTCACACCACCCAAATCAGTAACAAAGGCAGCAAAGCGGGACTCGCGCAAGCGCAGCATATCACCGGGTGCAATATCACGGGCAACAACAATCAAGTCCTCATCGGTGAAATGCTGCTCCCACTGTTGGGCGCTATCGACCCCGTTGCCGGTCAATATCATCAGCACACGCTCCACCACCTGACGTACATCCGCCTTGCGCTCGCGCAAATAGGGATCATCAATGGCCTCAAACTGTGCCACCAGCTGTTGAGCCTGTGTTGTCAAAGCCCATTCGGCATTGTATTTTCGCTCGCTGATCAACTGATTGGCTCGCTCTACAAGCAACGGATCATCAAGCAGCAAACGATGCACTGTCAATAAAGGCTGCAGCTCCCGTGGAGCGTCCGCTGGCATAGCCTCGATTAGGCTATCCAATTCCTGCTGCACCCTGGCTATCGCATGGGCTAGTCGCTCTAGCTCCTGGGCGACTGCCTCATGGACAATATAGTAGTGTGGTACCTCCAATGCCGCTGTTCCCATAACAACGGCCCGGCCAATGGCGATGCCCTTGACCACCCCAACCCCATGCGCAGTAAACATGGTCTCGCGCAGGTTAGCCTGCGATGGTTGGTACTGACCCTCGAGCGACGCGGTTGACTGTGCCATAGGCCAATCCTATTGTTCCTCGCCAAACTTGTTTTCAAACAGCTCCTGGATGGCTTGCAAAGCCTCATCGGCATCATCGCCTTGGGCTTCGATGGTCACCTGTACCCCTAGTCCTGCTGCGAGCATCATCACACCCATAATGCTTTTTGCATTAACTTTTTGCTCACCTCGTGCAATATGGATGTCACTTTTATATTGGGAAGCAAGCTGCGTGAGCTTGGCCGCAGCGCGCGCGTGCAGGCCCAGTTTATTGGTAATTACTAAGTCAATTGTCGACATAAGCGTTTAATGGTTAAACAGGTTAGTAGCGGCAGTATGAGTAATTTAACAGAAAATGAATTGCCCATAAACGTAAAGACTGTAGCGCAACACCTGCCCCTATTCAATTATCGCTGCACGTAAAGAAGTGCGTGCTATGGCCTGCACATAGGCCTCAAAATCCTCGCCGGCATGATCGGTTAAAGCCTTTAGAACCATGGGCACGCTCACCCCGGTGACCAAAAAAGCCTGTTTCTCCAAGGCAGACAAGTGATTTTTAACCTCATGAGCAACCCGATACGGCGTGGCACCATATAAATCATTAAGAAGCAGCAAGCGCTCATTTGGCAGCTCTGTCAAAGTCTCAAGCAACAGCTGCGCCTCTGTTTCTACATCATTAATGGCATCAATATCAAAGCAAAGCATTGTACGATGCCCGCCGAGCACATGCTCGGCGCACTGTCGAAAGGCTTGCGCCATAGGCCGGTGCATGATGAGGACAATATCGGGTTCAGGAAGCGTGTCGAGCAACAACTTTTTCTAATTCCTCGATAAAGAAGTCCGGCACATTGAAATCCGTTTGCTCGGTAATCTCAACAAAACACGTGGGGCTGGTGACATTGATCTCGGTAAGTCGGTCACCGATGATATCCAGACCCACCAAAAAAAGCCCGCGGGCAGACAATATAGGAGCCAAATGCTCGGCAATCTGACGCTCGGCATCGCCCAAAGGCTGCGCCACACCACGAGCACCGGCGGCGAGGTTACCACGAGTTTCGCCCGCCAGGGGGATACGCGCCAGACAATAAGGCACCACCTGCCCATTAATGATGATAACCCGTTTATCACCTTTGGAGATTTCAGGAATATAGCCCTGAATCATGATGGTTTCCGCCTCATTACGCGTTAGTGTCTCAAAAATCACGCTGCGATTAACCTCTCCGGGGCGCAATCTAAAGATACTGTCTCCACCCATCCCATCAAGCGGCTTTGCCACCACATCCTCATGCTGCTCGTAAAAGCTTTGTAAATGAGCAATACGACGGCTCACCATGGTTGGAGCTGTAAATTGAGGAAACTCCAGGATCGACAGCTTTTCCGGGTGATTGCGCATGGCTGCACCACGGTTAAATACCTGCGCCCCTTGGCTTTGTGCCAGATCAAGTAAATGAGTGGCATAGCCATACTCAAGATCAAAGGGTGGATCTTTGCGCATGATGACCGCTGTGAAATCGCTTAGAACCTGCGATTGTTTTTCTCCCAGGCTTTGCCACCAGTTGGCTGCATGTAAATCCGCATCGGTTGCAATGGTGATAGGGAAACTGGTAGTGCGGACTAGTTTGTCCTGCACGTATAAATCTGGCATTTCACACACACTCACCCGATGTCCGCGGGCCAGGCAAGCACGCATCATGGATACCGAAGTATCCTTGTAGGCTGCGAGCTCCTCAATGGGGTCAATGATAAACAGTATATGCATAGCAAATCCTAAAATGGACCCCCGCCTGGAAGTACCAGTGCGGGGGTAAACCGCTCGTATTATTATTTTGTTCGTGGCGCCAGAACCATGACCATTTGCCTGCCTTCTAGCTTGGGCATGGACTCGACCTGAGCAATTTCCTCGA
>DATGTB010000013.1:0-12182 GCA_035302065.1 Paenalcaligenes sp.
AAACCCTAATCAGGGTTATCCCGATATTGCTTGCTGATTACAACAATTCACTCAATTTGAACTACTAAAAGAAGACACTGATGAAGAACTTGAATGGCCTGTAAAAGAGACAAAGTGCGCTATATTTACATAGGAGCCACAGCAGTGATTTTCGTGATCAGGAAGCACCGCCAAGCAAAATTTGTACATCGGCCACGTTCAATAAAATAAAAAACGCCGTCTGCATCCACAGACGGCGTTTTCATTTGGAAAAAATGGTTATTTGGTCTCTGCAACCATATACAAGATAGCGGCCTTGAGCTCATCATCCGAGGCACTGGAAGCACCTCGTGGTGGCATGGCCCCCTTGCCCTCGATAGCAACCTGCAGCATGGCATCCAGACCCGTATCAATATAGGGCTGCCAGGCCTCGGCACTACCAAACTTGGGCGCCCCCGCAACAGCAGCGTCATGACAGGCAAAGCAGGAAGCCTTATAAAGCGCCTCACCGATTTTCAACTGCTCTTCCGTAGCGGCAAACTCATCACCATCAGCCTGCTCAGCGACCGCCGCAACCTCGGTAGACTCGGGCTTGTCGGCAGCTGCCTGAGTCTCATCAGCCCCGTCCTCACCGGGCTCGGCATAATTTGCGCCGGCAGCATTAGCCATATAAACCATGGCCCGCTCGACCTCGAGATCATCCAGCGAGGTATTGCCCCCCTTGGCGGGCATGGCGCCCTTGCCGTGCAAGGCCACCTCGAGCAAAGTCTCGTAACCGGTCTCTATATACGGTGCCCACTCACCCTCATCACCAAATTTGGGTGCACCGGCTACGCCATCTGCATGACAGGTGGCACAGGTCATATTGTAGACCTCCTCACCGGTTTTCAGCTCGCCCTCCTCCTCAATCACCTCAAAAGCGAGCCGGGCAACGGGCTGTATACGCTCGATCACGGCCTCGTGGTCCAGCTTTCGTGCGGTCCCACCTTGTCGCAATTCATTGGTGGCATATTCCAAAATAAGAATCAACGCCCCTATGGGAATGAGAAAAGCAAAGATGGCAGTCAAAAAGATCCGCAAGGGATGTTTAACGGTGCCTAACTGATCATCATTAATTTCTGGTTTGGGCTGATTGTCCGTCATGCTCATAATCGGGATCCTACGTAGTCATTTTGTTATCGCCTAGCAAATAGGATAACACTATGCTAGGTATTGGTTAGCCGTAGATTATAACTAACTCGGACAAAATTGTATGGTGTGACTAACAGTGGACGATATTTCTGTTTCTTTTTGTAGGCAGGGCAGCGACAAAAACCTCCTGCGGGCACGAATCAGCTACCAAACTCTATCACCACATCACTACGCGGAAAAGAGCAGCAGCTCAGGATATAGCCCTGCTCCAGCTCTGCATCGGTAATGCCGCCATTGTGTTTTATTTCCACCTCGCCTTCTATTTTCTTTACTTTGCAAGCACCGCAGACCCCCACACCGCAAGCCTTCGGTACTGCGATGCCCAATTGTACTGCAGCATTGTGGATGACCTGCTCCTCATTCAAATAAGTAATTTGATCAGCCCCATTGAATTGTATCGCATGGAGCAAGGTCTCATCCGGGGCGGACTGCTTCTCGATCTCATCGAGTCGATGATCGATTTGATCCGTGACGGCCTCCGGCGTCTCCCCAAAGGACTCCTCATGATAATTTTCCATGGGGAAGTCGATGCTCTCAAGCAAATACCGCACAGCACGCATAAAGGGTGCCGGCCCGCAACAATACACCTGCCTTTCCAGAATGTCCGGGGCCATGAGTTTTAGCATGTCCAGATTCAAAAGCCCCCGATAGCCGCTCCAGGAATCCCCCGTGCCTGATTTTTCACAAACGATATTCAGACGAAAATTAGTCAAGCGGGTGGCCATCCACTCCAGCTGGTGCCTGAATATGATGTCCCTGGGCGTACGCACACAACTCACAAACACGGTATCGATATCTGCATTGATATCAAACCACCAGCGCGCCATGGAGATCAGCGGGGTAATGCCGACCCCGCCTGCCAACATCAACGCCTTTTCGGCGGGCTTGTCGATGCAATTAAACGACCCGGCCGGTCCATGCACGATCACCTGATCGCCTTCGCGCAAATTATCATGCAACCAATTGGAGACTAGGCCTCCTGGAGACCTTTTGACCGTGATGTTGAAGTTATAGGGCAATGAAGGCGCAGACGAGATGGTGTAACTACGCATGATCTGCTGACCATCAATCTCTAATTCCAACGTGACAAACTGCCCCGGTTTAAAGAAAAACAAGGTCGGCTGCTCTGCTTCAAAGCAAAAACTTTGCACATCCCAGGTTTCCCTGATGATTTTGGCACAGCGCAATACATGCCGACCATTTGTCCATACGGGCGCTGTAAAAGGGTGTAAAGCAGCATAATCCATAACCAACCCACCTTATTACTCTATAGACTGGCCGGGATGGCCCGGCCCTGGCCTGTCAGCTCAAAGTGCCGTGATCAACTTCCTGTGGCCGCTGCCTTGGCATCGGCAATCCATTGATCCCACTTGTCCTGATTAGCGCGAATCCAGCCTTTGACATGCCGGTCAATATCGGCATCGGAACGCTCCCCTTGGTACATGCGATAATTTTGAGCATTGATATCGTTACCCGGTATGAAAACAGACTCAAAGAACCGGGCGGCTGCCGGGTTATTTTCGGCAAACTCCTTGTTGGCCAATACATGCTGGGTATTGGCAATGAAGCCGAAGTTTTTGCCATTGGGCATTGTTGTGTCGGCATCCTGCTCCTCTGGCAGTGCAGAAAAGGGCACCTCAAGCCAGACCACATCCTCTCCGGGCACCAATGCCGCACTGACATAATTCGGCGTCCAGGTGTAATAAAATACCGGCTCGCCCGCCTCAAAACGCCTGAACACCTCGGTCATCAGCGCCTCATAAGACCCTTGATTATGATTGATCACATCCTTGAGCCCATAGGCATCAAGATGATGCTCAATTACCCGCTCACACGGCCAACCGGGGGTGCAGCCGGTCAGATCTGCCTTGCCGTCGCCATTCACATCAAAGAGCGCGGCAATCTCAGGATCCTGAAACTGCTCTATATTGGTGATGTTGTATTTTTCGGCGGTCGCTTTATCAATCAGATAACCTTGCAAACCGTAACGGGATAACTCGCCCTCACGTGAGAGTTTCTCGTCACCCCCCGCATTGGCAAAGAAATAATTATGCTGCGGCTGCCAATGAACAGCCATGAAGGTGGCGTCGCCATTACCAATCGCCACATGAGCTGTGGCATATTCCAGCTCAGCCTTGGATGCCACCTCATAGCCGAGCTGTCGTAACCCCTCCATGATGAGCTCGGTCTGAAACGACTCCACATCCTGCGCACTTTGTACCGGAATGACGGTGACGCCCTCCCCAGGCAAAGTTTCTGCCTGCAGCATCATGGTGCCGCCCAACATGAACAGCCCGACCGCATAATTTATCTTTCTTAGCATGATTGATCCTCCTGATGGTTGATTATTTTTTGACCAGCGCCTGAGTCATCCTGTCCAGGACGACTGCCAACAAAACAATGCCTACCCCGCCCACTGCGGCCAGCCCCATATCAAGACGGCCAATGCCTCTGAGCACCATTTGCCCCAGACCGCCCACGGCAATCATGGAACCAATGACGACCATCGACAAGGCCAGCATGAGCGACTGGTTGACCCCGGCCATGATGGTGGGGGTGGCGAGCGGCAGCTGCACCTTGAATAACATTTGCCCCGACGAGGCGCCAAAAGAATGTGAGGCCTCGATCAAATTGGTATCTACCTGACGTATGCCCAAATTGGTCAGACGAATGAGCGGGGGCAAGGCAAAAATGATGGTGACAACCACGCCAGGCACATTGCCAATGCCAAAAAGCATCACAATGGGCACCAGATAAACAAAAGCCGGCGTAGTTTGCATGGCATCCAGCACGGGTCTTAAAAACCGTTCTACCACATTACTTTTGGCTGCCAGAATGCCCAAGGGAAGACCAAGGACAATACAGAAAAACAGCGAAGTGAGTACCAATGCCAGGGTCACCATGGCCTCACTCCAGGCGCCAATCAGGCCGATGGCCACCAATGCTCCCAAAGAGCCGATCGCCAGGCGCGCCCGGCCCAGACGCCAGCCGACCAGCACCACGAGTAACAATAAAATGGGCTGCGGCAGCCACAAAAGCCCCAGTTCTATATTTTTTAAAATGTAATCCACCGGCATCCGTATGGCCTGAAAGGCCGGCCTGAAATTGGATACCAGCCAGGACAAGGCCACAACCACATAATCTCCCAAAGGAATGAGCGCCTCATCAAATGGATGCAGCCAGTCGATACTCTTTTCCACCACCTCTATTTCTTCGGGTCCACTCAGGAAACCACTACTGCTTTCCTGAAAACCACTGGACATGGAATCCCATTGTTGTTCCAGCTCATTGTCTGGTGTTGCCGGATTTTGATTTGTCATCGTTGTCCCCTACTGCCAATTTAATGTGCCGCAGCACTACGATTACTCAATAGTTTGAATACCTCTGACTGTTGCACCACCCCTTTCAGGCTGCCCTGATTATCCACAATGGGGAGATCATGCGCACAAGAGGCGAACAGGCTAAAAAGTTTTGAAACCAACGTCTTTTCAGTGACCGGACTGCTTTCCGGAATGAACGCATCACACACCTTGGCAGAGCTGGATCGTGCCAATGCCGACTGAAAGCTCGAACGGGAAATCAAACCACAATATTTACCCTCGGTGTTGATGACATAGATAACGGGAAAACGGCTTAGCTCCTGCTCAATACCCTGGGCGGGTGTATCCGGGTCCAGGGTGAGCACCCCACCGGTGACTTTGGTAGCAACATCGGCAGCGCTAAGCACCTTGGTCATATCCACCGAGCCGAAGAAGGAGCGCACATAATCATTAGCCGGATTTTTTACAATTTCCTCGGGCGTACCCACCTGTACCAGGTTGCCATCCTGCATGATGGCGATTCTGTCGCCGATCTTCATGGCCTCCTCGATATCATGGGAAATGAAAACAATGGTCCGAGTGTCATTTTTTTGCAAATTCAGCAACTCGTCCTGCATTTCTGAGCGGATCAGGGGATCCAGCGCAGAAAAAGCCTCGTCCATCAATAAAATACTGGGGTTATTGGCCAGGGCCCGCGCCAGCCCCACCCTTTGCTGCATCCCGCCGGAGAGCTCATGGGGGTAGCTGTTGGCCCAGGCCTCCAGCCCCACCTGTTCAAGCACCTTCATGGCGCACTCATCCCTTTGCGCCTTGTCCATGCCCGCCAGCTCCAGCCCGAAGCCGACATTGCGCAAAACGGTCATATGGGGCATGAGCGCAAAGGCCTGAAAAACCATACTGATGTGATTGCGCCTGAAATCCCGCAGCTCGCTATCATTCATGGCGAGGATATTCGTGCCCTTGAAGGACACGGTCCCTGCCGTGGGCTCAATGAGCCGATTGAGCATGCGCACCAAAGTGGATTTCCCCGAGCCGGAAAGCCCCATGACAACGAATATTTCTTTTTCATGGATGGATAAAGAAACATCATTGACACCCAGCGTGCAGCCGGTATCGGCCAGGATTTGCTCTTTATCAGCGCCTGATTGGGCCATAGTCAATGCTTTAGCCTCTTGCGTACCAAATATTTTGTACAGATTTTTTAAAGCCAACACCACACTTTGATGATCCTCACTCATAATTTGTCTCCAACTGACTCCCAGGATTCTTGCTTGTTGTGTTCAAGCACTTATATTCGTATTTTTAAATAAAAAAAATTTAACTTTCAAATGATTTAATTGCGACGATTATTGATAAAAACTCATCAATCCCACAATCGATAGGGCGCGGCCTGCTTTTATAACTCCGAGCGGCTGGCCATGCGGGCCAGGACAATGCGCGCCTTGGCGCCCCAGGAGGAGAAAGGTTCGGGCGGATTCAAACTGGGTAGCCCCGTAACAGCCTGAATGTCCTCGAGCAAGCTGGAGCTGCGGTTACTGGCCAAGTCAGCAATCAGGCTACCGGCTATTGTCCCCCACACGACACCAACGCCATTGTCGCAGGCAGCGGCAAATACCCCGGGCGCCAACATGCCAAAATAGTTGGTGAAATTGCGCGCAATGGCATAGGTACCGCCCCAGGTATATTCAAAGGGCAGACGGGAAAACTGCGGGTAACGTGCCGCCAGGGACTGTCTGTGAATGGCTGCGATTTTGTTTCGTTCGCGGGCCGAAACACTGCGCCCATACAAGGCAGAATAGCGATAGGTATTGCGCACCATCAATCGCTTGTCCCGGGTCATGCGCAAGGTAGTGCCGGCATGATCGGCAGGCGTCACCCCCCAGTCATATTGGCCATGATACCGGGCCTGCTCCTCGGGCGTCAGGGGCCGCGTCAGACTGGCAAAGGTTGTGATTGGCAGCAAGCGATTCTTTAAAAAACCAAACTCCCGGGTATAAATGCTGGTCGCCAGTATTACCTGCCCGGCCCGCAAGGAGCCACGGGGGGTTTGCAACCTGTGGCCGCCCGTCGCCAAAGGCTCTAAAAACAGAACGGGCGAGTTGGTATACAGCTGTACATTGGCCGGCAGCGCCCGTGCTAACCCTTGGGTCAGGGCGGCTGGCTGCATCAAATAGCCCCCCGGAGTAAAAATCGCCTGGCTATAAAATTCCGTACCCAGTATCGGGCCCAAATCCTGCCGTGAATACCAGTCATAGGGCTCATCGAGATCGTCCAGCAGCCTGCTGAATTGTTCCAGATAACGACGCCCTCGTTCGCCTACTGCGGCCTGATATTTGCCTGCCGCACGCCATTGGCAATCAATATTGTGCTCAGTCACCTGATCATTGAGAATGCGGATGCCCTCTTTATTCAGGCGCAGTATTCTTTTTTTAAACTCCTGATCGGGGTTTTCCAGTGCAAACTTGTGGGGCAGGTCAATGGCAAATCCCGAGTTCCTGCCCGAAGCCCCATAACCCACCTGCTGCGCATCAATCAAGACCACGCTGTCCTGCGGCCTGTTGTGCGCCATTTGCCGCGCCGCTGAAAGCCCCGTAAACCCGGCGCCGATAACTACCACATCAGCATCCAGCTGCTGCGTCAGCTCAACGGGTTCGAGCACATCCGGCAGGGCCCTGAACCAACCGCAACAATCATCATCAAAAGGCAGGTTCATTTAGCCCCCCCTGAGCTTGACGGTTATGCTTTTGGTTTGCACATAGTTATAGAGCCCTTCCTGCCCCTTTTCCCGGCCATAGCCAGATAACCGCACGCCGCCAAATGGCGTTTCTATGCCGCCCGCAAACCATTCATTGACAAAAACCTGCCCAACCTGCAGTCTTTTCGTCAGATAAAGAATCTGGTTGATATCCTGACCAAAAACACCTGCCACCAGACCATAAATGCTGTCATTGGCGATGCGCAACGCTTCATCCATCGAATCAAAGGCCTGAATGCACAGCACCGGGCCAAAGACCTCTTCCTGGGCTATGGGCAGCTGATTGTCCTGCACGGCATAAATGGCTGGAGCCACATAAAATCCGTGATCAGGCAATGATTTATCCTGCCCTGCAATTTGCTGGGCCCCGCTCTCTACCGCTGCTTGACACAGGGCATTGATTTGCGCCTGCTGCCCGGCAGAAATGACGGGGGTAATATCCGCCTCGGCCCCTCCATCGCCAATGGTGAGCCCCTGAACAAGGACTTGCAAGGCCGCTACCGTTTCATCATAAATGCTGCGGTGAACCAGCAGCCGGGAGAGAGCCGAGCAAACTTGGCCGGAATTAAAGAAAATACCGGCTTTGACATTGTCCACCAGATTGGCAATATCCGCGTCTGCCAGGGCAATCGCGGCCGATTTCCCGCCCAGCTCCATGACACATGGGGTGGAATGTTGTGCAGCCGCCTGCTGTATCCTTTGTCCGGTAGCCACGGACCCTGTAAATACGATTTGATCTGTTTGCGGATGAGAAACCAGATACTCCCCTATCTCAGCCCCCAGCCCGCAAAGCAAATGCAAAGCACCGGCGGGAAAACCCACGCGTTCCAGTGCCTCAAATAACACGCACATACCCAAAGGCGAGAGCTCAGGGGATTTCACCACACAGGCGTTTCCTGCCGCCAAGGCCGGCGCCAGGGAGCGGGCACACAGGGAAACCGGAAAATTCCAGGGCACAATCTGCACCGAAACCCCCATGGGCTCATAAACGGTGTAATTGACATAGTTATCCCCAAGGGGGATGGAAACGCCCTCTATCTTGTCCGCCATGCCGGCGTAATATTCAAAATAGCGGGCGGCTTCCATAAACTCATCCCGGGCATCCTCAAGGCGCTTGCCATTTTCCAGATACAACACCTGCGCCCCAGCGTCTGCCACCTTGCGGATCTCCTCGGCCGCCCGAAACAAAAGCTCGGCCCGCTGCGCAGGCGGCATGGCAATCAATGAGCGTTCGGCCATGCAGCGCCGGGCCGATTGCAGCGCATGCTCGGCCTGAGCCACCGTTGCCAAGGCAACCGTGGCTATCTGCTTTCCGGTTGCCGGGTTTTCCACCCCCAGCATCTGCTCACTACCCACCCACTGTCCGTCTATATAATTAGACCATTGTGTCGGGATTACCATAATGCCTCCCTTAGAGATTGCTCAATGCATCCAGATAGCGGCGCGCATTCCACTTATGAAAATAGTGCGTGGGCTGATCCAGCTCCGGAGAAAAGGCACCCCCTTGATAAGCGGGAGAATTGCGTCCTACCTGCATCCCCTCTACGGCATCCACATCCTCGGCAAAAACCACCTGCCAGGACTTTAGCACCTCGGCCCGGTTACCGGCATATTTCTCCCCGGCGGCACTTTCTTCATCAACATAAAAAAGGCGCAGATGCTCTATGGTCGTATTGGCATCGATGGGGTCCAGAATCATGGCAAAGGCGTGATCGGCCTGTATGCCCAACAGGACATTGGGAAACAGCGCCACATATTCGGCAAACTGCAGCTTATCCTTTGGCCAGTCCTGAACCGTAGGCAAAGAAATACCTGCTACCGCAGCCAGGTTATAGACATAACTGCCCTGGCCAGCAAAGTTATCTGCAAAAAGAATGTTGTAATGATCTTCCAGCTTGGAATAGCTATTGAGGGCTGGGTGCACCCAGGGCAAATGGTAGGCTTCGCAATAATTATCCACCGCCAGCTTCCAGTTGGAATTTACTGTGAGCTCATGATGGCAATCGCCTGCTTCCACCCACTGATCCATCCCCTGCGGACCCAAAAACTCTGCCCAGCGCTCTGTCAGCGGGGCAATGGCATCCAGAAACTCGGGTGCATCACCGCTCAAATTGATAAAAACGATGCCAAACCAGACAAAAGACCGTACCTGTCTCAAACCATGGTTTTCACATTTGAAACGTTCATCGGTGTGTTTGTCCACACCACCGATATGCGGGGTACCTTTCAAGTCTCCGTCCAGATTATAAGTCCAGGCGTGGTATGGGCAGATCATGACTCCGGGACTCTGCCCTTCTTCATGAACCAGCTTCATGCCCCGGTGACTACAGACATTATGAAAGACTTTTATCTGATCCTCGTTATCGCGGACGATGACCAGCGGCAAGCCCATGAAGTTTACCGGTTTCACATAACCAGGCGTTTTCAAATCACTGACAAATGAAATGGCTGCCCATTCCTTGGCGATGACCTCGTCTCGCTCAAAGGCAAACAATTCCTGGTCAGTATAAAACTCATTGGGCAATCCGATAGAATTCTCAATTGGCTTTAACACTTGCTCTAATTGTGCTTTGAATGCGCCATTTTTTTTCAATGCTTCTTTCATTACCATGCCTCCTATTGACAGGTTGTTTCGAGCTTAAACTTTTGCGATGTAGAACTATTATCAAAATAAACAACCTGCCAAGACAAACGATTTTATCTCGGGGATTTATTAAGCTGAATCATAAATACGGCGGCTCAAGCTGTTGCACCCCATAGTCTGCCGTCTTGAAACCCGGGCATTTAGCAGCTTTGAATAAAAGCCAGCAGGATAAATCCGTTGCCTTTTTCAAGGCTTATAGGTGATAATTATCAAAGACTTACACACCCGATCCGGCATGAATAGGCATTTCTGCCCTCGGGTCCCATTTATTTGAGCAGCGTTTATGAGTTATCCCTGCATGGAGCAGCACCGTGAAACTGAGTCCCTTACCGCCGTTTAGAGCGCTTTTGTATTTTGAAGCCACTGCTCGACTCGGCAGCTTCACCCAAGCCGCCAATGAACTACACGTCACCCAGGGCGCCATCAGCCGTCAAATTGCCCTGCTCGAGGAGTATTTGGCGACCACTTTGCTGGACCGCACGACACGTAGCGTCAAGCTTACAAAAACCGGCAAAAGGTACCTGCATGTAGTGCAAAAATCCCTGCAACCCTTGGTGCAGGCGACCGCTGAAATAACTCACTGGCAAGGGAAACAGCAAATTACCATCGCTACCAGCACCGCTTTGGCCTCGATGTGGCTGATTCCGAAGATTTCTGACTTCAATCTCCACTACCCGGATATCGAGCTGAGAATTTTTGCGGTGGACAACCCCTTTAACAGCCAGGGTAGTGAATATGATCTGGCAATTTATTACTTGCGCCATCCACCACAGCACGGCAAAAGCATCCCCTTGCACGCCGAGGAGATCGTTCCAGTGTGTTCCCCGCAATATATGGATAAATATGGTCCCATAGGCGATATTAATGATCTCAAGGAGCACACTTGGCTGACCCTGGACGAGTCACTGACCCACTGGATTAGCTGGGATGACTGGTTTGATAAACTGGGCCTGCCTCGCCTGAAGCCCAAGCGCAGAATCAATATCAACAGCTACTCCATGGTGATTCAGGCGGCCCTGAGCGGACAGGGCATCGCCCTGGGCTGGAAAAACCTGATTGATTCCTATCTGCATGCAGGTTCTTTGGTACCCGCCGTGAACCGCACCCTGCATACCAATTACAAGTTTTATATCATCGAGCAGGACGACGAATTGGTCAGACGTAAAAACATTCAACCTATCTTTGATTGGCTCATCGACCAAATTGATCATAGTGAAAGAGAATTCAGCGCAGCCACTGATTTCAAAACACCGGCCTGAAGGGGGCTTCACTAATTCCAAAAAAAAGGGTAGCATAAAGGGTTATTCAGTTACGCATGTAAGAGCGCCCGTAGTTCAATGGATAGAATGAGAGTCTCCGAAGCTCTTGGTCCAGGTTCGATTCCTGGCGGGCGCGCCACCCCATACGCCACAGACCTCGCCTGAGGTCTTTTTTATGCCTCATTGCTTAACGTGTTAATCAATTAATGCTATGATTGCATCCGGTTATATCGTTCTTCTTTCATTTGGAGACATCATGAAAAAAATGTTTCGGGCTTTGGCCTTTTCCGTGCTGGGTCTTGCCGCCAGTGCTGCGGCCGCCGAGGATTACCCCAACAACACCGTGCGCTGGGTCGTTCCCTATACCGCCGGTGGCGGCAGTGATGTGGCAACGCGCGTCATTGCAGATTATATTTCTGCCAAGTTTGACGTGCCTTTTGTGGTAGAAAACAAGCCCGGTGCAGCCACCATTGTAGCTGCTCAAGATGTTGCGCGTGCCAAACCGGATACTTATAGCTATGCTTCCGTAGGGCACGGCAACCCGGACTTTCTGGTTGAAATCGAGTGCATTGCACACCGCTAATCCTGTCTTGAGCGTACTGCCTCGCAGCCATCAGTCATTGATGGCTACGAGGTTTTTTTGTTTCTTCTACCCGCTTGATTAGTGCCTCGACCCGCTCATAAAGGTCTTCGAGCAGCCCGGGACCCACCTGCTGTTCCAGCTCCTGATATACCCCCTCTATTTCTGGTCCCAGCCGACCAACAGTACTGCGCCCATGAGCGCTCAGGCTAATCTGCTGCCGCCGCTGATCCTGCGGGTCCGGCATACGTACAATCATGTCTGTGCTTTCCAGCACCTTAAGCATGCGCGTCAGGCTCGGAGCCAGTATCTGCGCCTCTTTTGCCAAGGTAGCTGCATCAATTTGCTGATAATCATAAAGCGTGCGTAAAACACGCCACTGCTGCTCGGTGATGCCCGCCTCTGTCAGAATCGGTCTAAAACACTGCATCAATGCCTCGCGGGCATGTAAAAA
>DATGTB010000014.1:0-3226 GCA_035302065.1 Paenalcaligenes sp.
TGGGACGGTTATCCATACTGTTGTAATGACGTGCAAGCCACAACAGCGGCGCCCCGGATAAGGGATAACTGTCTGTGTGCTGTAGATATTTGTTGCCATTGATCAGATTGACCGGATTGCCCGCAGTGGCAGCTAGCCAGGGGGCGCTTTGACTGTCACAGGCTGGTCCGAGCGCAGGCACGGGACACTGGCCCACAGGTTGGGCCAGTACCAGTTTGGTGAGGCAGCTACAAATAAAGTATAAAAAGGCATAAACTTGAGGTCGGTGTGCCATGATGTGCTTCCCATTTGCGCATGCAGATAATTAATAGCTTGCATGAGCGGGAACGCCTTGGGTGGTGCCTTGTGATGATTTTGTCTTAATGGTAGGGGGATTGTTTATGTTGATTGTGTTTGAGTCCAGGGCTGCCGCCCGCATACTGATGCTTGGGGAGCATGCGTTGCCGGTTTTGCGCGCTGCTGGCAAGGAGGTGGGCAGCACCCTGCCCGAACGAGGGATTTTTACCGTTGAACAGCTGCCCGAGGCCATTGCCTATCTGGAGGAGGCCATCGCCGCCGACGAGGGGTATGTCCCCGAGGATGACGATGAGGACCACCCGCACCCCATGGCCGAAAAGGTCAGCCTCACGCAGCGGGCTTATCCATTGCTGGATATGCTGCGCAAGGCCCGGGCTATGGACACTGAGGTGATGTGGTCCCCTGCCGATAAGGGGTGGTAACCCCCAAGCTGTCAGGCGGCGTGCTGATGCGCGCCTTTTTTCAGCTCATAGCGATTGACGGCACACAGGATGGCCTTGAATGAGGAGGTCAGGATATCCTGGTGCACGCCCACCCCGAAACCGCTGGGCTCATCGCCAATACGCGCCTCGATATAGGTGGCAGCCTGTGTATTGGTACCCTCACCAATGGAGTGCTCGGTGTAATCCAATACTCTGAGCGGTATCCCAATGGCATTGATAAAGGCGGCCAGAGCCCCTTCGCCCTGCCCGGAAAGCTTGCGCTCCTGGCCATTGACCTCGGCAATGATGTCAATACTGACCCGCTGACTGTTATCATCGGATTTGGGCTTGCTGGTCAGGGTATGGGTGATGAGTCGCCACGGACCTTTGGTTTCCAGATATTCATCTGTAAATATTTTGAAAACCTGCTCGGGATCGACCTCCTTGCCAGTTTCATCGGTATAGTCCTTGATGGCGCGGCTAAACTCGATTTGCAAACGACGTGGCAATACCAGCTGATGCTCCTGCTCGAGCAAGTAGGAAACCCCTCCTTTGCCTGACTGACTGTTGACCCGGATGACGGCATCATAGTTGCGTCCCACATCCTGTGGATCAATGGGCAAATAGGGGATCTCCCAGATACCCTCAGGGTCATGTACCTCAAAGCCTTTTTTGATGGCATCCTGATGCGAGCCGGAAAAGGCGGTAAAGACCAGATCCCCGACATAAGGATGGCGCGGGTGGACGGGGATCTGATTGCAGTCCTCAACGCAGCGACGTACCTCGTCGATGTCAGAGAAGTCCAGCCCGGGATGAATGCCCTGGGTATAGAGATTGAGAGCCAGGGTCACCAGGCAAACATTACCGGTACGCTCGCCATTGCCAAATAAACAGCCCTCGACCCGATCGGCACCAGCCATCAGGCCCAACTCGGCAGCGGCTACTGCGGTACCCCGGTCATTATGAGGGTGTAAACTGATAACGACCTTGTCCCGCTGCACAATGTTTTTGTGCATATATTCGATTTGATCGGCATAAAGATTAGGCGTTGTGGCCTCGATGGTGGCGGGCAAATTCAGCACCATGCGTTTTTCTGTCGTTGGCTGCCACTCCTCGATGACAGCATTGGATACCGCGAGGGCCACCTCGGGCTCGGTTGTGCTAAAGACCTCCGGGGAGTACTGAAAGAACCAGTTGGTCTGTGGATATTTGGCCATTTCCTCCTTGACCTTGCGCGTGCCCTGGATGGCAATATCCTGTACCTGTTCAGGGCTCATGCGAAAGACGATGCGTCTAAAAGCAGGAGCACAGGCATTATACAGATGCACCATGGCATTTTTTGCCCCCGCCAACGCCTCCACCGTACGTTCGATCAGCTCGGGACGGGATTGGGTCAGCCCGATGATTGTGACATCGTCGGGGATATGATTGCCGTCTATCAATAGGCGTACAAAATCAAAGTCTGTTTGTGAGGCGGATGGAAAGCCAACCTCTATTTCTTTGAAACCAATGCGTACGAGCTGACGGAAAAAACGCAGCTTTTGGTCTGCATTCATGGGCTCAATCAGGGCCTGATTACCATCACGCAAATCAGTACTCATCCAGATAGGAGGATGCGTGATGCGCTTGGAAGGCCAGGTACGCTCGCTAAAGTCCTGCTCAAATGGGGTAAAGGGGACGTATTTTTGGGAAGGGTTGGAAATCATGATGCACCTACATAACAGAAAACTATTATTGTTTTCCGTCGTTACCTGCGATATCAACTACCACTTTGATGCCGGCAACGACGGCTATCAAAATGTGGCGAGAACTGATATGGCTGCCGAGCTGCCACGGGACTCTAGGCCCGGCAACCGATCGCTAGGAGTAGTAGTGCGAGACGCAAAGACGCTGCCTGGCCCAGAAAGAGCCCGGAGAAAGAAACCATAGAAAAGGCGGCGTTTTGGCTTGACATAAGCTATAGCATACACAAAAAACTAAAAAGTATGCAAGGTTTCTGTGTCGCGGACTTTATCCTCAGGAGTCAAAGCCTCGGTCAATAAGCGCTCATGCTCTTGGCAGAGGCGAATTTTCTGGTAGCGCCCCAGGCGCAAGGCCAGCAAGGTGCGTTGCAAGACCCCGACCGTAATGGGCTCACGGCGAGTGTTCCACACCCAGTCCAGCACCTCGATGCTGGCGGGCGAGAGCTGCTGAAACAGTTGTTGCATATGATGGGCTGACAGGCTGCGCTGCTGAGTTCGCCGATGCAGCGAGCGGACAAAGGAATATAAAAAATAGAGGATAAAAATGCTGGCCAGGATGACCAGGGCCCACCAGAAAAAAGGGTTGTATTTTTGTACCCACCCCAGGACCTCGGGTCCCAGGCTATCAAAGG
Source organism: Paenalcaligenes sp. (assembly GCA_035302065.1). Lineage (GTDB taxonomy): Bacteria > Pseudomonadota > Gammaproteobacteria > Burkholderiales > Burkholderiaceae_B > Paenalcaligenes. The sequence continues at coordinate 3,094 of DATGTB010000014.1, forward strand.
CTGAATAATCACGTGTGCGGCCAAAATTCAGGATACGGTGCAAAAGTGCCCACCAAATCAGGAGCACAACGATCACTACTGCCAGGGCGATGAAATAGCTTGTCGCACTGTAGCGCAGGATGGCCCTGCGTAA
>DATGTB010000015.1:0-4817 GCA_035302065.1 Paenalcaligenes sp.
GACGGTTTCCAGACCGTAAATCTCCTGAAACTCATAAGCCTCGGTGTCCGCTGTCCCTGTCATCCCGGCCAGCTTGTCATACATGCGGAAATAGTTCTGGAAGGTGATGGAGGCGAGGGTCTGGTTTTCCTTTTGAACCTCCACCCCCTCCTTGGCCTCAACGGCCTGATGCAGACCCTCAGACCAACGACGGCCAGTCATCAGGCGGCCGGTAAACTCGTCCACAATCACCACCTCGCCATTTTGAACCACATAGTGCTGATCACGGAAAAACAGGCTATGCGCCCGCAACGCCGCCATCAAGTGATGTACAAGTCCTATATGACGAGAATCATATAAAGATGCACCCTCAGGCAGCAAACCCTTTTCATGTAGAATCTCTTCGGCACGTTCATGACCGGCCTCAGACAGATGCACCTGATGGGTCTTTTCATCCACCCAGTAATCGCCCGCGGGCTCGGGCTCATGCGGTACTGGCTCATGCTCCATGCGCTGCATGAGCGAGGGCACATCGTTCATTACCCTGTAAAGCTCGGTATTATCATCGGCCTGCCCGGAAATGATGAGCGGAGTACGCGCCTCATCGATCAAAATGGAGTCCACCTCGTCAACAATGGCAAAGTTCAGCCCGCGCTGGCGCCGATCCTCGCGGCGATATTCCATATTGTCCCGCAGGTAGTCAAAACCAAACTCATTATTGGTTCCATAGGTCACATCGGCCGCATAGGCTGCCTGCTTGGTAGCATTGTCCTGATTGGCCTCTACCACCCCGACTGTGAGCCCTAAAAACTCATAGAGATCGCCCATCCATTCAGCGTCACGGCGGGCCAAATAGTCGTTAACGGTCACTACATGAACCCCCTTGCCCCCGAGGGCGTTGAGATAGGCCGCCAATGTGGCCATCAGGGTCTTACCCTCACCCGTACGCATCTCGGCAATTTTGCCCTCGTGCAAGGCGATGGCCCCCAACAGTTGCACATCGAAATGGCGCATCTCAAAAACACGTACCCCGGCCTCTCGAACGACAGCAAAAGCCTCAGGCATGAGCTCATCTAAGGTCGCACCGGACTGCAGCCGCTCACGAAACTCATCCGTTTTGGCCTGCAGACTCTGGTCATCCAGGGCCTGCATTTCAGGCTCCAATGCATTAATTTGATTAACAATTCGCTGGTATTGCCGCAAGATGCGATCGTTGCGCGTACCAAAAAGTTTTCGTAGGAATGAAACCATCTCGTATTGTGCTCATGCTGTGGCCCCCGTAGCACCTGATGGGGCACCCGCATTATCCTGTGTGTTGTTAAATGATAAAAAACAGTTAGTTTAACGTAGAAAGCCGATCCGGGTCGGTTGCTCTGTTATCTTTGGCGTCATTGTAATACTTTGGCATCGAATGCGCAGCAGCGGTGCAGTCTTTTGCGCGGAATGTTTTATCCCATCGGGACGATGCCTATGACATCCAATTGCAAAGCACGATAAAATGGGCTTGAACCATTTGAAATCAACTCCCAATTTGACAGACAGCCCATGACTCATTCACATCGCCGCTCCCGGGGCCAACCGGCTGCCCATCCCTTGCAGTGGTTGGGTACGCAGGGCACTCATACTGACATACTCACGCAGGCCAAACAACTGATTGCCATTGAGCAGGCGCTCAGCCCACTCTTGCCAGCTGCCCTGCGGCAGGCCTGTCACGCCATTCAGCTTCAGGAGCAGGTGCTGACCCTGGCTGTACCGAGTCATCACCATGCCAGCCGTTTGCGCCAGATTACCCCGCGTTTGGTGCAGGCTTTACAAAAACAGCGTTGGCGTATCACAGACATACAGTTGCGCGTACAGCAGCAAGCAGCCGCACCTCCCCCGGCTACGGATACGGAGCAGCGAACAAAAAAACTCAGCACGGCCGCTATTAGTGCCTTTGCTGAGCTTAAAAATGAGCTACCTGATGGCCCTTTGGCAAAAGCCATAGAAAATCTTATCGAAAATCACCAATCCGGACAAGCATCCTCTGAGTGAAGCTGCTTTATCAGCGATAATCAGGCCGTACTCCATTCACCAACATAAGCTCCGGCTGATTTATCCTCGGCATCAAAGCTGACCAGCTCCCAGGCCTGCTCATCCGCAAGCAAGGCCCGCGCCAGCTGATTGTTAAGCCCATGTCCTGATTTACAGGCCACATAACGCGCCAGCAATGGATGACCAATCAGGTACAAATCCCCAATCGCATCCAGTATTTTATGTTTGACAAACTCATCCTCATAGCGCAAGCCATCCGCATTGAGTACCCGATACTCATCCATCACGATAGCGTTATCCAGACTGCCCCCACGGGCCAGACCGGCAGCGCGCATGGCCTCCACATCAGTGGCAAAGCCAAAGGTACGTGCCCGCGCTACGGTTTTGATGTAGGAATCCTTGCCAAAATCCACCTCGGCAAAGTTGGCCGTGGCGTTGATCGCCGGGTGCTCAAAATCAATGGAAAACTGCAGCACAAAACCTTCGTAGGGCTCCAGACGGGCCCACTTGCGATCCTCGCCGCTGCCCTCCTCTACCTGTATGGGCTTGAGCACACGCAAAAACTTTTTGGGCGCCTCCTGTTGCTGCAACCCGGCACTACGCAGCAAATACACAAAGGTGCCGGCACTGCCATCCATGATGGGTACCTCCTCAGCAGTCAAATCGATATGGATATTATCGATCCCCAAACCCGCAAGGGCGGACATGAGGTGCTCTACCGTGGAGACGACCACCGAGCCCTTTTGCAGTACCGAGGCCATGACGGTCCCCCCTACTGAAAAAGCGTCCGCAGGGATGCTGACCACCGGATCCAGATCGACCCGATGAAATACGATGCCTGTATTCGGTGCCGCAGGGCGCAAGCTAAGCTCAACCATGCGGCCAGAGTGCAGGCCGATGCCCTTTGTGCTGACAGACTGAGCGATGGTTCTTTGCTTTAACATAAAATTATTTTCTTGAATTGATCTCTAACCTGCCATTGTACCGTTTTTTTGCTCCCGGGTTGTCAAAAAACTTTAAGGCCGCATGGCCTCCGGTGCGCAACCATCTGCACCAGAAGCCATGCCCAGGGAGCCAAGACCAGTTTAATCCGCTTGCTTGCGCAAAAATGCGGGAATATCAAAATGGTCCATCCCTGCAGTTTCCAGGGCACGTACCTGTTCTGAGGCACGCTGTCCGGAACGCGGACTGCGGAATACATCCGGTTTGGCTTTTTCTTCCTGTCCTCCGACAAAGGCGTCATCCGTACCGGTGCGCAGTGCTTCCTCATCCTTGCTATGTACCAGCTCGGGACCTTTTTTCTGTCCCAGTCCGGTCGCTACCACGGTCACCCGCAGGCTATCGCTCATGCTGTCATCGTAAGCCGTACCAAAGATCACGGTTGCATCATCCGCAGCGTAGCTCCGGATGGTGTTCATGATCTCGCGGGTCTCACGCAGCTTGAGGTTGCGCCCGGAAGTAATATTGACCAAAATGCCACGGGCACCATGCAAATCTACACCTTCGAGCAATGGGCAGGCAATGGCTTGTTCTGCAGCACGCTGGGCACGGTCCTCACCCGAGGCTACGGCAGTACCCATCATGGCCTGACCTTGCTCACCCATGATGGTCTTCACGTCCTCAAAGTCCACGTTGACGTTACCTTCCACATTGATGATTTCAGCAATTCCGGCACAGGCGTTGTGTAATACATCATCTGCCGCCTTGAAGCAGTCCTCCTGGGTAGCGTCCTCATCCATCAAATCATATAAACGCTCATTGAGCACCACGATCAAGGAGTGGACATGCTTGCTGAGCTCGGAAATACCTTCCTCGGCCATGCGCATGCGCCGGTTGCCTTCGAAATCAAAGGGCTTGGTCACCACACCCACGGTCAGAATGCCCAGTTCTTTGGCTACCTCAGCAACTACTGGACTGGCTCCGGTCCCTGTTCCACCACCCATGCCGGCGGTGATAAAGACCATATGAGCCCCTTCCAACGCCGCACGGATCTCTTCCCGCGCTGTTTCTGCTGCTGCTCTGCCCTGCTCGGGCTTGGCGCCGGCGCCCAGCCCGGTGCGACCCAAGCGCAGCTGAATGGGTGCCTGGCTGCTGGCTAATGCCTGCGCATCCGTGTTGGCACAAATGAATTCGACCCCTTGAACACCGGAGTTGATCATATGGGTAATGGCATTGCCACCTGCGCCGCCGACCCCGATCACCTTGATCACGGTGGAGCCGCTCTGAGTATCAATCATTTCAAAATCCATCATTTTGACTCCCTTGCTTCACTAATTAACGCTAACGATAAAAAAACTCAAAATCGAAATTTGTTGTCAGAAATCCAGTCCTCCAATTATTTTTTATAATCCCCCTCCTAGTTCAAAAACCACTCACGCATGCGCGCAAACAGGGTCTTCATACTGCCTTTTTGTTGTGCTACTTTTTGTCCCCTGGCATGCTGCATCCGCGCTTCCGTCAATAATCCCATAACCGTTGAAAACCTTGGGTTACGCATCACATCGGCCAAACTGCCTTCATAGGTCGGTACCGCCACGCGAACCGGCTTGGAAAACACGTCTTCGGCCAGCTCAACGATGCCCGGCAATAATGCCGTGCCCCCCGTCAAAACGATACCGGAGGAGACCAGGTCTTCGTAACCAGACGCGTGCACGCTTTGCTGCACAAAATGCATCAACTCCTCGATACGCGGCTCGATGACGGCCCCCAAAGCCTGCCTTTTGACCTGGCGATTGGGTCGGTCCCCAATACCGGGCACTTCCAGCAATTCTTCCGGATTGGCCAATGCCTGTTTGGCAATGCCA
>DATGTB010000016.1:0-5688 GCA_035302065.1 Paenalcaligenes sp.
TGCGAGTCCGCCCGAGCCTACCCCCAGTGGCTGGCGCTTATTGGCATAAGTTCCCAGGATTTGAACCGGATAAGGTCCGATTTCCCGCCACAAAGTCAAGGAGTCATTGCCTTCGCGGACCACCAGAAAGACCGCATCGCCAAAATGATTGGCCAGATCCCGCATAAAGGGTTTGGCGTGTTCTATCAAATGGTGTTCGGGCTCGGGAGGTTTGAGCTGATTTTGCTTGATGGCAGCATAGCGGCGAGTACGACCGACTGGGTGTACAAACTCACACTCGGTCAGGGCAGCCAGCAATCTATATATGGTCGGGCGTTGCAGCCCAGTGAGACGAGATAACTCGGTAACGCTCAGGCCTTTTTCATCGTGTTCTTGCAGCGTTCTCAGGATTAGTAACCCGCGCCTTAAGGTACGCGGTCCTGCCGTGCCTTCTGTAGGAAGTTTTGACATACATTGCGACTCATTTGTAGAGGGAAATCCTTGTAAAAAGTAACCTAAACTTTGTTTTGTGTCCATCTTTTGGACAAAAAAAAGTAACCAAAGGGTTCTTTGAGTCTATGAGTCAACAATTTCATTCAGCCGCTCGACATCCAGCGGTGGCTGTCCATTGTCTACGCGCTGACCTAACTCCTCAAGTGCTTGACACAGTTTTTCTATACGTTCCTCCTGGCGAGCAGAATGCTGGATCAGCTCCTCCAGCACCTGGGTCAGTGGGTCAATACCGTCTTTTTCTACCGCATAGGCCGCAAAATGCTCTGCGTCATGTGCCTTGTCAGCGTCATTTTGCCTTGATTGTTGCAATAAGGCCCGCAAGGGTTCAGGATGCAGGCGCTGTTCCTCGACGACACAGGGGTCTGCACCGGGTTGTCCGGGCAACACAGGGCGCTCTGTCGTGGTGTCGGGTGTCGGCTTGGTCGTAGTCTTTTCCTGTGTATCGCTGCTTTTGACAATAATCCGTGCGGGGTTGCCAACCGCAGTGGCACCGGCCGGGATGGGTTTAATCACAACAGCATTGGAGCCTATTTTTGCCCCCTTGCCAATGGTAAAGCCCCCCAGGATCTGCGCCCCGGCGCCAACGACCACACCGTCCTCGAGGGTGGGGTGGCGTTTGGTCCCCTTATACAAGCTGGTCCCACCCAGGGTCACTCCCTGATAGATGGTGCAATCATCGCCAACGGTGGCGGTTTCCCCGATGACTACGCCCAGCCCATGATCGATAAACACCCGCTTGCCGATTTGTGCGCCTGGGTGAATCTCTATACCCGTAAACATCCGGTTCAAATGCGAGATAAAACGTGCGATCAGATAAAAGCCCGATCGCCACAGTCGGTGTGCGAGTCGGTGCACGAGCACTGCGTGCAGCCCGGGGTAGCAAATCAGAATCTCCAGCTTGCTGCGGGCAGCAGGATCTCGTTCGTAGATGCAGGCAATATCTTCGCGTAGTCTTGAAAACATGGACAGTGAGCGCTCAATAATAAAGGGTGCAAATAAACTTATGCCAAAAAGATCGATACAACCCTCATTTTACTGCTTCGCCAAGAATTTGTAATTTATTGACCTTCTTTTGTGTTTTTAGTGTGTTTGAGGATGGCGGTGCACACCCCGCGAAAGAGCGACACCTCATCTTCCTGCATTTGAAAGCGACGGAAAAACTGCTCCATGCGCTCAGCTACTTTTTTATTGTCTGCGGCCGTGGTGACCTGCAACGCCAACATGGCTTCAAACCAATGTTGCAGCAGCGCATCCACCTGTTCATGGGCGGCTGGTCCCTGGCGCTGGTGTTTGATGCCTTTCTTGCCTGTGGGCAAGAGCGCTGCAGGGCTGTTTTGCTTTTCCAGCAGGGCGTAGCGCAATTCCCAGGCAGCGAGTTGCAAGGCCTGGGCGACATTCAATGAGCTGTAATGCTCATTAGCCGGTATATGGCATAGATAATTGCACTGCCGGGCCTGCTCATTGGTGAGTCCAACGCGCTCAGTGCCCAGAACCAGTGCGATCTGGCTGCCATACTGATGGATGTACTGCACAGATTGCTCAGCAGCCTGCCGGATGTTGCAAGGCGGTGGGCCCTGATAACGGGTGCGGGCCGATAGCCCGTAGGAGAGCTGCACGCCGACCAGGGCAGTTTGCAGATCCGGCACGATGCGGGTACGCTTTAGCACGTCCACAGCGCCGCTTGCCCTGGCGATGGCCTCGCTGTGGGTGAGTATTGACGGGCAGACATCAACCAATGTTAAATGGGTAAACCCCATGGTCTTGATGGCCCGTGCAGCAGCACCGACATTGCCCGGATGAGAGGGCGATATCATGATAAATCGCACTTGGTCAAATGCCGTGGCGGTGTTGGGTGTTTTTCCAATCGTCATTTAAAATGAGCCTTTCTTTGCAGGTAAAATGAAAGTTTTCAGCCTGAATGCGTAGCCATTGTAAAATGGGTGGCTAATTATTCGTATTGTGTTATTTAAAAAAACGGAAATCTATGGATCCGATGCTTAATACCGCCCTGCGGGCGGTTCGTCGTGCGGGGGCGATTATCAGCCGCGCAAGTCTCCGAATTGAACGCCTTTATATTGATAAAAAGGGGCCTAAAAATTACGTCACCGAGATCGACCGACAGGCCGAACAAGTGATTGTGGAAATTCTCCAACAGGCCTATCCTGACCATGACATCCTGGCCGAGGAGGGGGGATTCATCGCAGCACAGGACTCACCCGCCGATTATCAGTGGGTGATTGACCCACTGGATGGCACGACCAACTTTATTCATGGCTACCCGCATTATGCGATTTCCATTGCGCTTTTGCACCGTCAGCGTCTCGCCCATGCCCTGATCTTTGATCCAGCACGCAATGAGCTTTTTCACGCCAGTCGCGGCGAAGGGGCTTTTCTTAATGATCGGCGGTTACGGGTGTCAAAGCAGTTGCGCTATCCGGATGCCTTACTCGGGGCACATGTGCTGGGTTCAGGCGGGGCCTTGACCGAGCAATCCCCCTTTGTTGACATGCTGACTCATTGTGCAGCCGTACGCCGCACGGGCTCGGTTGTGCTCGATTTGGCTTATGTGGCCTGTGGGCGCCTGGATGGCTTTGTCGGCGTTCATCTGCATCCTTGGGATATGGCTGCAGGAGCGTTGATGGTGCTTGAGGCAGGCGGGCTGGTGAGCGGTTTTGATGGTGAGCAAAGTTGGCTGGATTCAGGCGAGATCCTTGCAGCTAGTCCCAAGGTATTTGGTCAAATGCTCGCCTATTTGCAATAGGAGACCCATTTCATGGAGTGGGTGCTCGATCCTACTGCTTGGGCAGGTTTATTTACGCTAATACTGCTGGAAATAGTATTAGGGATAGACAACCTCATTTTCATAGCGATTCTGGTGGATAAGCTGCCGCCGGAGTTCCGCGACCGGGCGCGCGTATTGGGGCTGTCTCTGGCACTGGTGATGCGCCTGGCGTTGCTGAGCGTGATGTCCTGGTTAATTACGCTCAATGCTCCGTTGTTTTCAGTATTTGGGTTGGAGTTCTCCGGCCGTGATCTGATTTTAATTGTGGGCGGCATGTTTTTGCTTTTCAAGGGCACCCTCGAATTGCATGAACGCATTGATTATCAACCTGTCCGTGCCGAAGGAGTGCGCGCTTTTGCCAGTTTTTGGGTCATCGTGACCCAGATTGTCATTTTGGATGCGGTCTTTTCCATCGATGCCGTCATTACCGCGGTGGGCATGGTAGAGCATCTGGCAGTCATGATGATTGCTGTCATTGTTGCCATTATCATCATGATCGTGGCTTCCAAGCCGCTCACGACTTTTGTCAATCGCCATCCTACTGTGGTCATCCTATGTCTGGGCTTTTTGCTCATGATCGGGTTTTCCCTCTTGGTAGAGGGTTTTGGCGTTGTTGTACCCAAAGGATACCTCTATGCGGCCATCACATTTTCCGTGCTTATCGAGGTATTCAATCAGTTGGCGCGGCGCAATCGCCGCCTGGCCGAGGAACACCGCCCCATGCGTGAGCGTACAGCCGAGGCCGTGTTGCGCATGCTTGGTAAAAAGCCCATTTCAGAGCTTGAGATGGCCGCCGATGAGCGAGCTACTCCAGACGGGGCGAGCCTGGTATTTGGCAAGGAGGAGCGGGATATGGTCAGCGGGGTGTTAACTTTGTCCGAGCGCAACGTCCGTTCTATCATGACACCCAGAAATGACATCTCATGGGTCAATATGGATGAGCCACCGGCAGATATTCAGGCGCAAATCGCCCGTGAGCCGCATAGTTATTTACCAGTTTGCAAGGGGACGCTCGACGAGGTGATTGGCCTTGGGCAGGCCAAGGAGTTGGTTGAAGACCTCATCAAATATGAACGGATTCGCCTCTCACGCTTGCGTGAGCCGATGATAGTGCATGAGTCCATCGGTATTTTGCAGTTGATGGAAAAACTCAAAAAAGCACGGGGACAGCTGGTGCTGGTGGCGGATGAGTTTGGGACCATTGCAGGGGTTGTGACCGCCATTGATGTTTTTGAGGCCATCGCGGGGGAGTTTCCGGACGAGGATGAGGCGCCGGACATATTGCCTGTTTCGGATAATGAGTGGCTGGTGGACGGGGCGGCAGATTTGCATCATCTGGAGCAGCGTCTCGAGATAGAGGGCTTGGTGGATGACGAGGAGGAGTACTCTACTTTGGCCGGATATTTGCTCGAGCGCTTTGGTCATTTGCCCGATCCGGGCGCAAGTTGCACCCTGGATTGGGGGCCTTATCAGCTTTTGTTCACGGTGCTCAGTCTTGAGCAGCGGCGTATTGCATCGGTACGCATTGAAAAACACCGACTTGAGCCTTATGATGAATTGCCGGCAGACAGTGGGGATGAGGGTGAGAAGAGCGGCTCTGGTTCGGCAGCCGGGCCTTGAACAGGAATTTGAGTTTTATTATTGGGAGAAAAGCGATGACAAATGAACAGCAGGCACAGGTTTGGCTGGCACAGTCGGCCGTGCGCGATTTGGGCGCCTGGTTTAGTGCTCAGTGGGCAGAGGACAAATTCATCACCATGGCTGGGGTCTATGATCCCTTGAGCGCCTTATTGGCGCGGCAGGCAGGGTTTGATGCCCTCTACTTATCCGGTGGGGCCCTGACCGCTTCTTTGGGGCTGCCTGATGTAGGGCTTTTGACCATGGATGAGCTGGTGTACGCAGCCCGTGGGATCGTGCGTGCGACACGTTTGCCCGTGTTGGTTGATGGGGATACCGGTTATGGGGGCGCTTTGAATACCATGCGTTTGATGCGTGAGCTTGAAGAGGTGGGGGTTGCTGCTGTGCAGCTTGAGGATCAGGTATTGCCCAAAAAATGCGGCCATTTGAATGGCAAGCAACTTGTCAGTCCTCAGGAAATGGCCGAAAAAATTGCTGCTGCCGCACAGGCTCGCACCGACTGCCGCATTATTGCCCGCACGGATGCGGTCGATTCCGAGGGGCTCGAGTCAGCCATTGAACGCGCCAAGCTTTATGTAGAGGCCGGGGCGGATGCCATCTTCCCCGAGGCGCTCACCGATAGCGCACAGTTCCAAGCCTTTGCCCAGGCTATTGAGGCGCCCTTGCTGGCCAATATGACCGAGTTTGGGCGTACGCCACAGACCTCAGCCAAGGAATTTGAGGAGATGGGCTACGCCATGGCGATATGGCCGGTCTCCAGTTTGCGTATTGCTGCC
>DATGTB010000017.1:0-6012 GCA_035302065.1 Paenalcaligenes sp.
TGGTATGAGTTCGACATCGGCTGGTTTTATATCAGTATCTTGAGGTTTTTCAAGCTGGCTCATGTCAAAAAGGTAGCGCCCAAACTGCGTTTGGAGCCTGAATCCGCTGCGCCGAGTGTGGATACCATCAGCCTGGATACATTACAGGGGGTCATTACTCACCGTTATGAGATTTTATCGCGCTATGCCGAGATGCTACGTGATGCTGCCAAGCGGGAGCTTGAGCATTTGCGTTCCCAGGGAGGGATTGCGATGGATAAGCTCGATCACCACAAGCTCAAGCTGATCAAACGCTCAAAAGAGTGGATTGGCTTAAAGGACGAGATCCTTGAGCCTGAGGAGCGTGAGCAGTTAGAGACCATGTTGGAGTCCAAGGACAGCGAGCTATCTATCATGATGCAGATGCAAGATGAGTTGTCCCGGATTTGGCAAAGCTCGAGTGCGACCAGTGAGCAGCTGCTTGCTGACTTGCGCGCTTGGTGTCAGAGAGCGCAGCAAAGCGGCATCAAAAGCCTTGAGGAGTTTGCCCAGCGCTTACTCAGATATGCTGCTTGATTGATGTGGTTTCATGATTGCTCAGCTCAATGATGCCCAGCGTCAGGCCGTTACTTTTGGACAGGGGCACCTGCTGGTATTGGCAGGTGCCGGCAGCGGCAAAACACGAGTACTGACAACACGCATTGCCTGGCTAATACACTCCCAGGGAGTCAGTCCGCACTCTATATTAGCCGTTACCTTTACCAATAAAGCCGCCCGTGAAATGCTCACGCGTATCGAGGCAATACTGCCCATTAATACTCGGGGGATGTGGGTGGGCACCTTTCACGGGCTGTGCAACAGACTATTGCGCTTTCATCACCGTGAAGCAGGCCTCGAGCAGACCTTTCAGATTCTTGATTCTGCTGATCAGTTATCGGCAATTCGCCGCTTGTTCAAGGAGCTCAACTACGATGAGACCTTGTTCAACCCGCGGGAGCTGCAACAATTTATCAATAGCCAAAAAGAGCAGGGGATCCGCCCCGATGCTTGTGTTGCGCGCGATCAGCGCGAAGAACACTGTGTGGATTTTTATGCCCGCTATCAGGAGCAGTGTGAACGCGAAGGGGTCGTGGACTTTGCCGAGCTGTTGTTGCGTGCCTATGAGCTTTTGAAAAACAACAGCGTGCTACGGGCGCATTATCAAGAACGTTTCAAATATGTGCTGGTTGATGAGTTCCAAGACACTAACCCGCTGCAATACGCGTGGTTGACCCTCATTGCGGGCACAGATAGCAATATCTTTGCGGTCGGTGACGACGATCAGTCGATTTATGCTTTTAGGGGCGCCGATATCAGCAATATGTTCCGCTTTAAGCAGGATTATGCCGGGGAAAATGTCATTCGCCTAGAGCAAAATTACCGCTCGAGTGGGCACATACTGGACGCTGCCAATCAGCTGATAGCCGCCAATGAAGGGCGTTTGGGGAAAAACCTGTGGACTGACTCCGGGCAGGGTGAACCGATACGAGTTCGTATCATGGATACGGATGCACTAGAGGCGCAGTGGGTTCTCGAGGAGGTGCAGGCTCTATTGGCCGAGGGCACCGAGCCGCAGGATATTGCCGTGCTGTATCGCAGTAATGCTCAGTCACGGGTGCTCGAGCACCGCCTGTTTACTGCTGGAGTTCCTTATCGGGTATATGGCGGGTTACGTTTTTTTGAGCGCCAAGAAATTAAGCACGTACTCGCTTACCTGCGCTTGGTGCATAATCCCAATGATGATACCTCCTGGTTACGCGTAGTCAATTTCCCGACACGCGGTATCGGGGCACGCAGCATCGAGCAACTAAGCGAGCTAGCCCATAATTATCAATGTAGTTTGTATCGAGCGGTGCCGTTCATGACAGGGGCGGCAGCCAACCGTCTGGCTACTTTTGTACAGTTGTTACAACAAATGGCGCATGCCGCACAGGGCATGACGTTGCCTGAGTTGGTGCAGTTTGTTACTAAGCACAGCGGTTTGGCCGAATACTACGAAGGCCAGCGAGAGGGGCAGGAGCGCCTCGAAAACTTGCAGGAGCTGGTCAATGCTGCGGCAGTATTTGTGCAGGAAGAAGGTATTGCTGATCACGCCGCCGGTCAAATTCCTGTAGATGCCCATGCGAGCGTAGCGGATCCGATGGCCGCCATGTCGCCACTGGGTGCATTTTTGACCCATGCATCGCTCGAGGCAGGGGACACTCAGGCGCAGGCTGGAGAGCAGGCGATACAACTTATGACGGTGCATGCAGCCAAGGGGCTGGAGTTTGACGTGGTGTTTGTCACAGGCCTTGAGGAGGGGATATTTCCGCATGAGCGCAGCCTGGATGCCGAGCACGACCTGGAGGAAGAGCGTCGATTGATGTATGTCGCCATGACACGGGCACGGCAGCGCTTATATTTAACCCGTGCGCATACTCGTATGCTGCATGGACAGCGGCGTTATTACCAAAGCTCGCGCTTTATCGCCGAGCTGCCTGAGGAAAACCTGCATTGGCTCAGTCCTGCTCCAGCGGCTTATGGTGGTGAGGCCGGGCAGCCCTGGGGGCAGCACCTGGGCGCCCAGATGCATCGTTGGCAGCCTGGCAACAGACGAGCGCAGGCAGATAATTATGGCGGCAGTATCTACCGCAATCGGGCGGTGACCGTCAATGGCAGAGAATTTCGTATCGGCATGGGGGTGCGCCATCCCAAATTTGGCGAGGGCACTGTCCTTAGGGTCAGTGGTGAGGGCGAAAATGCACAGGCTGAAATACAGTTTCAGGCAGTAGGCAAAAAGAATTTGGCCCTGGCGATTGCCAAATTAGACATTATCAGCTGATATTGCTTCGAGTTGCTCTTGGCACTGCAGCCAACGCTCTTCGAGGCTTTCTATTTCCTTGCCCAATTGCCCGGCACGAGCGAGGTGATCAGCGCGCTGACTGGCATACGCTTCGCTGTAAAATTCATCTTGCCCCATCAACTCGAGCAGTTCGTTATGCTCTTTTTGCTTTTTATTCAGCGCCGCTTCTATTTTCTTGACCTCTTGCTCTAATGGACGCCTTAACTTGGCTGCACGCTGTCTCTGGGCGGCCGCTTGTTGACGTTGTTCACGACGGTTCAATGATGTGGTCTGCTCATCCGTAGTGGCGGCATTGCTGGTTTTTTGTTGTGCCTGCAATTTGGCCTGCTGCGCAAAAAACCACTGTTTGTAATCCTCCAAATCACCGTCAAAAGGTTGTAGCTGCCCTTGGCTAACCAACCAAAACTCATCCACCGTTTGTCGCAGTAACTGCCGATCGTGAGAAACAATGAGTACACTGCCCTGATACTCGGTCAGGGCATTGATCAGGGCGTTGCGTGTGTCGATATCCAGGTGGTTGGTAGGCTCATCGAGTAGTAATAAGTTTGGTTCATCCCAGACAATCAACGCCAGAGCCAGCCGGGCTTTTTCACCCCCGGAGAAGTGCGCTATGCTGTTTACGGCCATTTGGGCACTAAATCCGAAGCGGCCCAGATAGCTACGCAATGATTGTTCAGTTTGCTCGGGCGCAAGGCGCTGCAAATGCGCCAAGGGACTGCTGTTTTCGTCCAAAACATCCAATTGATGCTGGGCAAAGTATCCAATGCTCAGGCGTTGTGCTGCAATGCGCTCGCCTTGCAGCAAGGGCAAGATTCCGGCCAGGGTTTTGATTAGCGTACTTTTTCCGGTACCGTTCATGCCTAAAATGCCAATGCGACTGCCCGCCCGCAGGCTGAGGTTGACTGCGGAAAGTACGACAGCAGATTCTCCTTCACCCTGGTAGCCCAGCTGGGCATCTTGCAAGCGAAGCAATGGATCCGGCATGAAATCAGGATCTGGAAAATGAATATCAATGCTTTGTTCATGGATGACAGGCTGTAGGCTTTGCATGCGCTCAAGCGCTTTGATCCGACTTTGCGCCTGGCGAGCCTTGCTGGCCTGGGCACGAAAACGATTAATAAAACGTTGCAGATGTGCAGCACGTTGTTCTTGTTTGGCAATATTGGCTTCCTGCAAGCGCTGCCTTTCACTGTGCTGTCGCTGAAATTGTGTGTAATTTCCCCGATAGCGGTGTAATTTTTGCCCCTCAAAATGGATAATATGTGTGGCCACGGCATCCAGAAATTCAGTGTCGTGGGAAATGATGAGTACCGTGCCTTCGTAGTGGGTCAGCCAGCGTTCCAGCCAAAGCATGGCATCGAGGTCCAGGTGGTTGGTAGGCTCATCGAGCAATAATAAATCTGATGGCATCATTAGCGCCCGTGCCAGGGCAAGGCGCATCTGCCAGCCTCCGGAGAACTGCTGCACGGGTAGCTGCCACTGGCTGACATTAAACCCCAAGCCCGTGAGCAACTGCTCGGCCCGTGAACGTGCAGACCAGGCCCCGGCATCATTGAGCGCGGTTTCCAGCAAGGCGATGGCCTGTCCATCATCCAGATCGACTTGGGCTCGTTTTTTTTGTAGTGACCGGAGGTGGTGGTCACCGTCGATGACAAATTCGATGGCTTCACGCTCAGGTGTACGGATTTGCTGCTCAACCTGGGCAATGCGCCAGTCAGCGGGTAGTTGTACTGTTCCTTGATCGGCCTCTATGGACCCGTGAATAAGCGCGAATAAACTGCTTTTACCTGCTCCATTGGGGCCAACAATGCCGATTCTCTCTTGCGGATAAACCGTCAGGTTGGTGTGCTGTAGTAAAACTTTGGGGCCACGGCGTAAAACGAGGTCGCTGATTTGTATCACGTTAAAAGCTGTTCTTTATGTAAAAGTAAAATTTGGTCCTCTGCGTTGGCAGTGCTGAGCCAAATCGGTTCAAGTGCGGGGAACGCCCGCATGAAATGATCATACTCATGCCCTATTTCCAATATCAATAGACCATTATTGGACAAATAAGGCGGCACCTGCTGGAGTATTTTTCGCACCAGGTCCATGCCGTCATCACCGCCTGCCAGGGCAAGGGCCGGCTCGTGCCTGAATTCGGCTGGCAGCTGCTGCATGGAGCTGCTGTTGACATAGGGGGGATTGCAAATGATGAGATCATGGCGCTCTACAGGCACTGCGGCGAAGAGATCGCTTTGTATCGTATGGACACGGGTGTGCAGATCGTAGTCTGCAATGTTTTTTTGCGCCACCGCCAGAGCCTGGGCTGAAATATCCACAGCGTTTACCTGGGCGTGGGGAAAATGTAAAGCAGCAATAATCGCCAAGCAGCCGCTACCGGTACAAAGATCCATGATTTGTAGCGGGGCATCGGGCTCTGCAATCCAGGGGCTGAGTTGCTGCACTAATAGCTCGGCGATAGGAGAGCGGGGGATAATGCAGTCCTGCGTGATATGAAAACGATAGCCCTGCAGCCAAGCCTCACCAAGCAAATAGGCCGCAGGCAATCGACTGCTGACTCGCTGCTCCATGAGTTGACACAAGTGCTGTCGCTCAGAGGGAGCAAGTTGTGCATCCAGAAAGGGCTCGAGCATGTCAACGGGTAATCGCAGTGCGCTAAGGCCCAAATACACAGCCTCATCCCAGGCATTATCCGTACCCTGACCATACTGTAGCTCGTGGACGTTAAACAGGGATACCGCCCAGCGCAAGATATCGCGCAACGTATGAAATTGTTGGGCGGCCTGGGCTGCATCAGGAAAAATGGAGGTTGACATGTCGGCATCCTGTAATCATGAAACAGGCTCCTGATTATAAGGGTAAGTTGAGCAAAATTGCGCGGCAGGTATTAATGACGGTTTTTTTCAGGAGATTTACGTTATATGTTAGTATGGGCACGTCGATACGACAATCTTCATAAGCACGGCCTAATGTGTTTTTTGTTTTTTCGCCTTATCAAAATAAATAAACTGCGGCGAATATTCCCATGGTTTAGCAAGTACAACAATCTTTGTGCCAGCGGATATTTTTTTAAAGAGGTAATTTATGATAATGACTGTACAACAGCCTGTGCGTACACGCACGACTCCGTTGACAGAATACACACGTTATAA
>DATGTB010000018.1:0-3410 GCA_035302065.1 Paenalcaligenes sp.
GACCCCTAAACGTAATGCGACGGCCAAGCCAACGACTACTAACAGCATATTAATAAATGACAGGGCGGCGACAATATCAATGGCACCGGTTGCCCATAAAGAAACGAGCATGGAACCAATGGTTTCTGTGCCAGGCGTGAGCAAATAGACCCCGGTTGAGTATTCACGCTCAAAAATCAGAAACATCAGTAGCCAGGAGCTCAGCAAGCCAAAGCGTGCCAATGGTACTGTAATATGGCGGGTGACCTGACCTGGTCGGGCTCCCGCTGTGCGTGCGGCCTCTTCAAGCTCTGGACCGACCTGCAGCAAGGTGGCTGAAATCAGGCGCAGGCCATAGGCCATCCACACCACGCTATAAGCTAACCAGACACTAAAGATGGTGCTTCTCAGGTCGCGCATCGGTGTGATAAAAATATCGATGAGCCCCTCATGATAGGGCAGGAAGCTTAACCAGCCTTTGGTAATCGCGTCCTCGAGCCACATGGGCACAAAGAGAAAGACCCATAGAAATGCCAGACCGGCCAAAAGCCCCGGAACGGCGCGCGGGATCAGGACGCTGTAATCTAAAAATCGGGTGATGCCATCATTTTTACGATGCATGGCCAGACTGATAAAGGTGTAGCATGCAACAGCCAATGCTCCCCCAATAATCCCGATCAGTACTGAGTTCACGATGGCCCGTATCAGGTTTTTCTGAGCAAAGACCTGCTCAAAGGATTGTACCGAGAGGACTTCCAGCAAGGATACTCCCACCCCCCAATGAGATACAAAAGCACGCAGGACAATCCCCATCAAGGGCAAGATGATGGATAAAAACATCCACAGCAATACCAGAGTTGTGGCAATCCAGCGCCATTTACCCAAGGGCAGCGGTTTGGCTTGGGAGACCTTGCCCTTGACGGTGATGTAGCGGTTTGCAGTATGCATGAGTCGGCGTTGTAGCATCACCAGGGGAATGGTCATGGCAATGAGAACCATGGCGACCGCCGCCATCAGGTGATATGAGGGAATGCCCAGCTTGTTAGTGAGCTTATAAAGATATGTGGACAAAACCAAGTTGCCCTCGGGATCCCCAAGAACCAAAACCAACCCAAAGACCTCCAAACCGAGGAAAAACAACAGCACAGTAGCAAACAATATCGCTGGCCGTACCATGGGCAGACTGATGGAGATCATCACCCGCAAGGGGTTTGCTCCGGTGGTGCGGGCGGCCTCCTCAACATCGGAGCCCATGCTGCGCAAGGCAGCAGAAATATAGAGATAGGCATGTGGTACGTGGGTCAGTCCTGCAATAATGACAATGCTGGTAAAGGAGTAGATATTCCAGGGGATAAAGCCAATCAGGTCTTGGACCCATACGCTAAAAAACCCTACAGGCCCTGCAGCGACGATATAACCGAAGCCTAATACCATCGGTGAAACAAAGACCGGCACGAGGATCATTGGCTCTATCCAGCGCTTGCCCGGTAAATCAGTGCGTGTGATTAAAAAAGCCAATATACCGCCAAGAGGTATGGAGATGGCAGCCAGCCCAAAGGCCATATAAAACCCGCTTTTCAGGGCCAGGTAGAAATCCGGATCACTAAAAATGAAATCAAAGGCATCCAGACTGAAGCTTTTTTCGGGGCTAAAAAAGGGCGCCGACAGAAAGCTCTGGATGATGATCAGGCTAAGTGGCAGATAGATCGCCAGCGCAGTCAAAAGGACCGTGACCCAACGGGGCCAACGCTGCCAATAACTACGTAATGCACTCATACAAGACTCCGTGGATGCGATGAATAAGAAGGGCGCCCGAGACGCCCTTACGCTGAGTACTTGTGTTCAGGAATTATTTATCAGCTGCGGCGCGCCACTTATTGATAAATTCGAGACGCTCTTTTTGCTTGAGATAGCTGAGCAAATCATCATTGACCGCAATGGGACGGATGGCATCGCCAAGCTTTTCCTCCATACCCTTGGCATCATTGTCGCCTTCGACATCAGCACGTATGGAAGTCAAGTTGGACTGATTGGCAAGAATGTCCTGGCCGTCCTTTGACAAGAGGTAGTTTAAAAACACCCGGGCAGCGTTGGGGTTTTGTGCTTTTTCGCTGATAAAGGCAACTCGAGACAGGACCAGGGTGTAGTCCTCAGGATAAATGATACCAATGGAGGGGTCCTTTTCAGCCCGCACCTCGGCGTAGGAGCCCAGGATGTTATATCCCAGGATGTTTTCACCGGAGGATACGCGCTCCATCATAGTACCCGTAGATGACTGCAGTACGAGGTTACCTGCGCCGACCTGCTGGAGAAATGTATAGTAGTCCTTGTCTTGTATGCTGTCTTGTACAGCAAGCATGTAACCGACGGCAGATTTTTCGATGTCGTAGGTTGTGACCTTGTTTTTGAATCGTTCAACATCGCCAGCCACCAACTCACCGAGGGCGGCGTGGGTGCGAGGCAGCTCTTCGTCCGTGAGCAATCGGGTATTATAAATAAAAGCAACTGGCTCAAAGGTGGTACCGTAGGCCTTGTCCTCCCAAACAGCCCAATCTGGCAGTGCAGGTATCTCGGGTGAGGCGTATTTGCTTGCGTACTGGGTGGCCAACTGCATGGTGGAGTCCATGGCCGAGCTCCAGACCATATCGGCACTATTTGCGCCTGACGCCTGCTCGCTAACAAAACGGTTATAAATCTCGGTGCTATTCATGTCGTGGTATTCGACCTGAATATTGGGATATTTACTGTTAAAGCCCTTAAGTACCGGGTCAGCTGCAGAGGTGTCCGTGGTGGAGTAGATGATGACCTTGCCTTCTTTTTCGGCAGCAGCCAGCAGGTCTGCATCATCTGCCTGGGCGATAGAACTAAAGGCAGCACTGGCAGCCAGCCCCAAACCAGCCAAGACAGCAGTGATGCGGGTGGGTTGCGTAAAAGATTTGTGCATGATTTCTCCTCAGTTTTGATGGAACAATATTTTTGTTGGTTATTTTCATTATCCTGAGGCAAGCTGTCATCTACCTGTCATATAGTTTAAAACTAGGGAAAATACTAGTTAATCCTCCCAAGCCCTGGGTAACGATTCGAGTTCAGGGGTGTCTGTGATGAGCCGATTCCAGTTTTCGATGAATCTTTTTTTGCGGGTATCATCCAGGCTGGCCAGCAATCCGGGCTCAATGATGATCGGCTGAATGGGCGCCACAAAAAGCTCATGCAAGGACTCTGTGGGCCATTGGTGATTGGTGTCTTTGATGAGCGCGCCGAGTTTGATGCGCTCATCAATGAGGCGCTGCCCTTCATCAGAGAGCAGAAAATCAATGAATTTGCCTGCTAATTCAGGCTGCTTGCTGTGTTTATTGATAAAGGCTGTGCGGGAAAATATCAGGACATAGTCCTCAGGGATGACGACTTCGAGCGGCTCGCCCTGTGATTGG
>DATGTB010000019.1:0-17322 GCA_035302065.1 Paenalcaligenes sp.
AATACAGCTGTGGCCTGGGCCAATTGCAATAACGTAAAGGAGTTGTAGCCCTGCCCGACCGCCACGGAAACTGTTTCGCCCGCGTACCAATGCCGCTGCTCGGGATCAGCAAAATGATTTCTTTTCCACTCCCGGGAAGGCAGTATGCCCTGGCGCTCACCGTCCAGATCAATACCCGTACGGCGTCCAAAGCCAAACTGCTTGCTGAAATCGTGCAGATTGTCCACCCCTATTTCGAGACCCAGGGAGTAAAAATACGTATCCGATGAAACCACCAGGGCACGGTGCATATCCGTAGCCCCATAAGAGGCACCCCCCGCATTGCGAAACCGTTGTCCGCCAAATTCAAAATAACCAGGGTCATAAATGCGCTCTTTGGGATCCCGCTTGCCCAACTCCAACGCCGCCAACGCCACAAACGGCTTATAAGTGGAGCCGATAGGATAGGTGCCAAACAAGGGTCGGTTAATGAGCGGGCGATCCTCGGATTCGTTCAATTTGCGCCAATTTTCAAAATCAATGCCATCAATAAACAAATTGGGGTCAAAAGAGGGCGCAGAGACAAAGGCCAGCACCTCGCCTGTCGCTGGTTCTATAGCCACCAGAGCGCCTCTGTTCTGCTCAAAAAGCTGCTCTGCCAAATGCTGCAAGCCCATATCTATGGACAGACGCAAATCCATCCCGGCAACGGGTTCAATACGATTTAACACCCGCACCGGTCGCCCGGCAGCGGTAATCTCGACCTCCTCCAGACCGGTTTGACCATGCAGCACCTCCTCCCAGGTAAGTTCAATACCCTTTTTGCCAATGACGGAGGTGCCCCGGTAATTACCCAGGCGCCCATCCTCCTCGAGCCGTTCTTCGTCCTCGGGGGAAATCCGACCAACATAACCAATCACATGCGCTGCCGATGCCCGTTGCGGATATTCGCGCACCCAACGGGCCTCCAGATTTACCCCCGGGAAACGGTAAGCCTGGGCCGCAAACCACGAAGCCTCAATCTCATTGACATTATTTCTGAGCAACAGGGGGCGATAGCGGCTCGATTGCCCGGCTGTGGTCAAAAAACGTTTTTTGTCACGACTACTGATATAGACCACCTCACTAAGCTCATTAAGCAAAGCCTCCAAATCGCGTTGTGCATAAGCTGGGGTGACGGTCAGGATATAGTCACGATAGTTGCGGGCCAGGACCTCACCATTGCGGTCAAAAACCTCGCCGCGCCGTGGCGGCAAAGGTAAAACCGCAATACGATTTTGGTCCGCCTGGGCGGCCAGCCCCTCATAACGCACCACCTGCAAATACCACAGGCGAGCCCCCAAAACTGATAACAGAGCGATCACGAACAACGCGGCTACTGCTGCGCGGACTACCATCCTGCGTTTCAAAAGATGCGAGGTTTTTTTGAATTCAAACATCTTTTCCCCGAACCTCAGGCACCATCATCATCGCCCACATCCAAACGCCGCTGGGGCAAAAACAAGAGGAAATCAGTCAAAGGCCAAAGCAAGGCAATAAATACGGCGGACAGGGTCCAGCCCCAGCCTATCCACTCGCCAGCCATCCAGGCATGGGCAAAACGCGGAATGGCCAAAGCAATCAAAAACACCGGCAACAAATGAATGGCCTGCACCCAGGGTCCAAACAACAGCAGGCGGCGGCTCAAGACATGGACTCCGTAGATGGCCAACACATAGCTCAGAGCATGCTCACCCAACAGGGAGCCATCATGCACATCGATCAATATCCCCAGAAAAAATCCCAGCAACATATTGACCCGCCCGGGCTCATGCAATGCCCAAAAACAGAGAATCAGCATCAGCAAATCAGGCGCCTGCACCCAGATCCGCCAAGGCAACAGACTCACCAACCAGACCAGGAATATGGACCCACCCACCAGCCAAGGGCTGGATGGTTCTCGAAAGGGACTGGTATCCAGGGGTTGCAAAGCACCAATGGATGCCCTGAGATAGGAGGTGGGCCGTTTTTTACTCATAAAACTGTAATGCGTCTTGTAGGCTTGGAGTGGAATCCTCTATCAATAAGACCAGAAAATGGCGATATCGTTCAGGACGCGACATGGGGCTTGCAATGGCCTTGCCAAAACCGGTTGATGAATCATGCTCGATACGATCTACCCTGGCCACGGGCAAACCTGCTGGAAAAATGCCGCCAATGCCACTGGTAATCAATAAATCACCCGCTTGCAGGTCGACCTCGGAGGTCAAATAACGAACCTCGATTTTTGACTCTGCAGGCCCCCCAAAAGCCACCAGGCGCAGCCCATTACGCAGGACCTGTACCGGGATAGAGACATTTTCATCGGTCAACAGGGCCGCCTCGGCCGTATAGGGCGTAACCCGCAGGATTTGTCCTACTATCCCGCCCTCATCAATGACCGGCATGCCCGGACGAATGCCCGCAGCAGAGCCCTTGTTAAACACCAAGCGCCGATTAAAGGGGTTGGGTGGCTCGTAAAACACCTCGACAGCCACCACCGGTTGGCTAATGGTATCCGTGACCTCCAGCAAACGGCGTAGCTGCTCGTTTTCGCTGGCCAATTGTGCTGCATGAGTCGCCACCTGGGCCAACTCGATGCGCTGCTGGTGCAAGGCCTCCTTTTCGGTACGCACTGCCTGGGTGGCATCCGCCCAAGTACTGAGATAACGAGCTGCATCCCCGGGTGCATGGACTGCCCGCTGAAACGGATAAAGAACCAGTGATACTCCCTGCCGTGCCGGCTCCAATACGGACCAGCGAGAATCCACCACGATTAACACCACTGCCAAAACAAAAAAGATTGCCAACCGCACCTCGGCGGATGGGCCCTGCTTAAAAAGCTGAACTGAGCTTTGTGATTGCATTGACAATGAGGTTGGCAGATGCCGCAGACAAACCTGCCGACGGCATGTGTAAAAACAATTTAATCATAGATAAAGACAGAGCCGAGCTTTTCAAGGTGCTCTAACGCCTCGCCACAGCCCCGGACCACACAGCTCAGGGGGTCATCAGCCACGACTACAGGCAGACCGGTCTCCTCTTGCAGGAGTCGATCCAGATCATGAAGCAGCGCACCACCACCAGTCAGGGCAATGCCCTTTTCAGTAATATCCGCACCCAGTTCGGGTGGGGTTTGCTCCAGCGCTGTCTTGACCGCCGACACAATCTGGTTGAGCGGGTCAGTCAGGGACTCCAGAATTTCATTTGAGGATACATTAAAGCTGCGCGGCACCCCTTCGGAGAGATTACGACCCTTGACCTCAATCTCGCGGATTTCAGTGCCGGGAAAGGCCGATCCAATTTCCTGCTTGATACGTTCGGCGGTCGGCTCACCGATCAGCATACCGTAGTTTCGCCGGATATAGTTAATGATGGCCTCATCGAATTTATCGCCGCCAACACGAACCGAGCCTTTATACACCATCCCGCCCAGGGAAATAATAGCCACCTCGGTGGTCCCGCCCCCGATATCCACCACCATGGAGCCGCTGGCATCAGAAACCGCCAGACCTGCACCGATGGCTGCCGCCATGGGCTCCTCAATCAAATACACCTGACTGGCCCCGGCCCCCAGCGCCGACTCGCGAATCGCCCGCCGCTCGACCTGCGTCGAACCGCAGGGAACGCAAACAATAATCCGCGGACTAGGGGCAAACATACTACGCGGATGCACCATGCGGATAAATTGTTTAAGCATTTGCTCAGTCACAGTGAAATCAGCAATCACCCCGTCTTTCATTGGGCGTATTGCCTCTATATTGCCAGGCACACGCCCGAGCATCTGTTTTGCTTCCTGCCCAACCGCCTGAATGATTTTTTTGCCATTGGGGCTGCCGTCATGGCGTATGGCAACCACCGACGGCTCATCAAGCACAATACCCTTACCCCGAACATAAATGAGCGTATTGGCCGTACCGAGGTCGATGGCCATATCACTAGAAAAATAACTGCGTAGGAATCCGAACATGGGTGTGCAATGTAGATTAAAAGTAAAAAAAATGTTCTATGCGAGCGTACAATTACAAATGAGGCAAACCTGCCACCCACGCAAGCAAACAATAAACATCGAAGAAGTAAACTGTTAATGATAACTTATAATCAGGGTTTGAATGGGCCTTTTCATTGCCTATTAAAACCCTGTAACGATTTTCCCGTTATCGGGCCCTCTTTCGCTGCAAATCGGCGATTTATTTTCCGATTTTGCCGCAACATTGTATATTTTAGAGATCTTTCTATCACTTTAAAGTATCTTGCAGAGATCTGGATAAACTTATGACCGTCACCAAACAGGATGTTGCTCATATTGCGCAGCTCGCACAAATAGAGCTAAGTGCTACCCAAACCGAGCAGGCTATCAACGATTTTAGCCATATCTTAACCCTTATTAAACAATTAGAAAGCGTAGACACCTCTGACGTTACGCCTCTGGTCAATCCTTTGACCGCCATGCCACACTCTGCCTTGCGTTGGCGCGATGACGCACCGGGCGCACCGTTGACCAAAAAACAGCATGATACCGTCATGGCCAATGCGCCGGCCCAGCAAGACGGGCTGTTCCTCGTGCCCACCGTTATCGAATAGGCTAGTAATCATGATTTTTTCTCAGACCTTTCCGACCATTGATGCCTTGAATGAGGCCTTTGACCGTAAACAGATTAGTGCCCGCGAACTGACGCAAAATTGTCTTGACGCCATTCAAAATCACAAGCAGCTCAACGCCTGGCTACACCTTGATGAGGAGGCCTCCCTGGCCGAGGCGCAGCGGGCTGATGAGCTGCGTGCCCAGGGCCGACACGGCCCGCTGACCGGCGTGCCCATTGGCCACAAGGATGTATTTGCCACCCGCAACTGGCCAACGACTGCTGCCAGCAAGATGTTGGAACACTACCGCAGTCCTTTTGATGCCACGATTGTGCAGCGGTTGCAGGCGCAAGGGGCGGTCACACTGGGCAAGCTCAATTGCGACGAGTTTGCCATGGGCTCGGATAACCAGAGCTCATACTTTGGGGCAGCACTCAATCCCTGGGATCAAAGCCGCAGTCCAGGGGGTTCCTCCGGCGGTAGTGCGGCTGCTGTAGCGGCCGGACTGGCCTTGGCCGCCACGGGTACAGACACAGGCGGTTCCATTCGTCAGCCCGCAGCCTTTTGCGGCATCAGCGGCCTAAAACCCACCTACGGTACCGTCTCGCGTTATGGTATGGTGGCCTATGCTTCCAGTCTGGATCAGGCAGGCCCTATGGCACGGCACGCCCGTGATCTGCTGTATATGCTTGAGGCCATGTGCGGATTTGACCCGCATGATCCGACCTCCTTGCAACAGTGCCAGGGTGAGGATAATAATGGACAGCGCATTCGCACGCAGTTCGAAGCCCTGAGTCAGCAGTTTGCCGAGCAAGGAGCAACCCCATTACAGGGGATGCGGATCGGGGTAATCAAGGAGTTTCTGGAAAGCGATCTGCAGCCCGATGTCGGCAAGGCGCTTGAGGAGGCTCTGCGCACCCTGCAACAACTCGGCGCCGAGCAGGTAGAGCTCTCTCTACCACTGATAGACAAGGCCACCGCTGCCTATTATGTCATTAGCCTGGCTGAGGCCTCCAGCAATCTGGCCCGCTATGACGGCGTCCGGTATGGCTACCGGGCCCAGGAATACGGCGATATCCACGACATGATGGCGCGCAGCCGGGCCCAGGGCTTTGGCAACGAGGTGATTCGCCGTATCCTGGCCGGCACCTACGTGCTCAGCGAGGGTCACTACGAGACCTTTTATCTGCAGGCCCAGCGGGTACGCAGCATGATTCTGGAGCAGTTCAGGCAGGCTTTGCAGCAGTGCGATCTGATCTTTGCCCCGGTCAGTGCCAGTGTGGCCACACCTCTGCAACAAAGCTCCAACAACCCGACAGATAGCTGGGTTGCAGACCGCTACACCCTGGGCATTAATTTGGCCGGTTTGCCTGCCCTGAGCATCCCTTGCGGGCTGAGCTCGGACACACAGCCTCTACCCATCGGCCTGCAGCTGATAGGCAATTATTTTCAGGAGGCACAACTACTGGCGATCGCCGATTGCTTTCAATCACATACTGACTGGCATCAAAGAACACCGGAGCTGTAAAATCATGGAATGGGAAATTGTTATTGGCCTGGAAACGCATGCACAACTGTCGACTGCCTCAAAGATCTTTTCTGACAGCAGCACTGCTTTTGGCGCAGAGCCCAACACTCAAGTCAATGCGGTGGATCTGGCGCTGCCTGGAACGCTACCGGTTTTCAATCGTGCTGTCGCCGAAAAAGCCGTGCAGTTTGGGCTTGCTGTAGGGGCACGCATTAATCAAACCTCAGTGTTTGCCCGCAAAAATTATTTTTATCCTGACCTGCCCAAAAACTATCAAATCAGCCAATTTGACCGCCCCATACTCGAAGGCGGGCAAATCAGCTTTGAGCTCGATGAGCAAACTTGCCATATCAACCTCACCCGGGCCCACCTCGAGGAGGATGCCGGTAAATCACTGCACGAGGATTTTACCGGTCCGCACGGAGAGTCCAGCTCGGGCATTGATCTAAACCGGGCAGGTACGCCTTTGCTGGAAATTGTCTCGGAGCCGGAAATTCGCTCTGCCGCCCAGGCGGCTGAATTTGCCCGTACCCTGCACGCGTTGGTCGTCTGGCTGGGCATTTGTGATGGCAATATGCAGGAGGGGTCATTCAGGGTCGATGCCAACGTGTCTGTGCGCCCCAAGGGCGAGCGTCGATTAGGCACTCGTTGCGAATTGAAAAACATCAACTCATTTCGCTTTTTGGAGCGTGCCATCAACTACGAGGCCCAAAGGCAAATAGATATTCTGGAAAGCGGGGGGCAAATCATTCAGGAAACCCGCCTCTATGATGCGGACAGCGATGAAACCCGCAGCATGCGCACCAAGGAGGATGCCGACGATTATCGCTATTTTTCAGACCCGGATTTACTCCCCTTGGTACTGACTGATGAGCTCATTGAGCGCATGCGTCAGGAAATGCCCGAGTTACCGCATGAAAAGCGCCAGCGTTTTGAAAGCGAACTGGATTTGAGCGCCTATGACGCCCAGCAACTCACTGTCAGCCGCGCCATCAGTGACTACTTTGAGCAGACCCTTGAGGCACTCGGTGGTCAACAGGCCAAGCTCATTGCCAACTGGGTATTGACCGATCTGGCGGCGCGACTCAACCGTGCAGAGCTGCATATCAGCGCTGCCAAAATCAGCCCTGCACAGCTGGCCCAACTGCTACAGCGCATCGCCGATGACACCATCTCCAACAACATGGCCAGAAAGGTCTTTGCTGCCATGTGGGACGGTGAAGAAGACGGCGATGCGGATCGCATCATTGAGAAACGGGGCTACAAACAAATCAGCGATAGCGGAGCCATTGAAGACATGGTTGATGAGGCGATTGCCAATAACCCCAAAATCGTTGAACAGTATCATGCCGGGCGTGATCGGGCATTTAACTCGCTGGTCGGGCAGGTCATGAAGGCCGCCAAAGGACAAGCCAACCCAAGGCAGGTCGCCGAGATGTTACGTGCCAAGCTCGACAGCTAATAACTACTACACGCCATAACGCTGCCGATAGGCAGCGATGGCGGTTTTATGATCGGCCAGCTCAGGGTCGTTTTCCAGATAAAACATGATATCTGCCAGTGAAGCAATACTGATGACAGGCAGGTCAAGCTCCTCCTGCACTGCCTGCACCGCAGAATAGGTTTCCACCTGGGTATCCGTCCCCGAGCGCTCCATCCGATCCAGTGCTATCAGCACGGCCACTGGCTCGGCACCATGGGCACGGATAATCTCGACAGACTCACGTACGGAGGTCCCGGCCGTGATGACATCATCGACAATGACGACGCGTCCTTGCAGTGGGGCACCCACGATATTGCCCCCCTCACCATGCTGTTTTTCCTCCTTGCGGTTAAAAGCAAAGGCAATGGTGCGATCTTTTGTTTGTGGGCGCTCGCTCAAGGCAATCGCTGTTGCAGTAACCAATGGTATGCCCTTGTACGCCGGGCCATAAAGCATATCAAAATCCACCCCTGCAGCAATCAGGGTCTGGGCATAAAAATCAGCCAGACGATGGATGTTGGCACCTGTACTGAACAATCCGGCATTAAAAAAATAAGGGCTTAAACGCCCGGATTTAACCTTGAACTGTCCAAACCGCAAAACCCCCTGTTCCAGGGCAAATTGGACGAACTGATTCCGTAAAGCTTGCATGCGTTCCTCTACCTCAAAATTTTAATTGGCTCTATTATTTCACAAATCCACGGGTTGTTTGGGAAATTCAAGACCGAGCAATGAAATCGTTATACTAACGGCTTGATAGAATCATTAACCAAATGACCACTGACTGAATAGGAGCGTTCTGTTGCTAAGAGTGACCTCATTAAATCTCAACGGTATACGTGCTGCTTATAGAAAGGGCTTGGAGCAGTGGCTGGCAAAAAAACAGCCCCACATCCTGTGCATGCAGGAAGTCCGCATACAGGACACCGATCTCAAAGACAAAATGCGCCACCCACACGACTACACAGGCCACTTTAATTTGGCCGAGCGTAAAGGCTATAGCGGTGTTGGTTTATATCTACAAAATAATAATGCGCGCATCACCACCGGCATGGGCTGCAGCGAGTTTGATCCCGAAGGCCGTCTGATTCGGGCAGATTATGATGATCTGACCGTTATTAGTGCCTACCTGCCTTCCGGCACGAGCGGCGATGAGCGGCAGGAGGCCAAATACCGTTTTCTGGATCGCTTTGAAGCCTGGATCGCCCCCATGATGCAGGAGCATCGAGACACCGGAAGAGAATTTATCATCTGCGGAGACTGGAATATCGCCCATCAGGAGATTGACCTGAAAAACTGGCGCAACAACCAGAAAAACTCCGGCTTTCTGCCCGAGGAGCGCGCTTGGCTCACCAAAATCCTTGATGAATACGGCTGGGTAGACGTCTATCGCAATCTCTACCCCGACGCCACCGGAGCAGGCTATACCTGGTGGAGCTATCGCGGGCAGGCTTGGGCAAATAACACTGGCTGGCGCATTGACTACCATATCGCCACCCCCGGCATTGCTGCCCGGGCCAAAAAAGCTTCGGTGTATAAGGAGGAGCGCTTTAGTGATCACGCCCCTCTGACCGTTGACTATGACTTTGTGCTGAGCTAGGCGCTCAACAAGGCAGGCGTGTTTGCCGTTGGTGTGGGGAGTTCATCGGCATCGATGATTTGGCCGTCTTGCTCGAGTCTGAAGGCGGCCACATGATGCAATAACACCTCCACCTGCTGCTTTAATACGGCAGAGGCCTGGACAGTTTGCTCGACCAGCTCCACATTTTGATGGGTGGTCTCATCCATGAGGGTAATGGCCTGATTGATTTGACTCAATCCGATGGACTGCTCCTGACTGGCGGCAGCAATCTCCTGAATGAGCATATTCATCTGCTCATTATTTTCCACAATGGCCTCCATACCCGTCCCTGCATCTGCCACCTGCCTGTTGCCATTGATAACCACCGCACTGGAGTCCTCGATAAGGGCCTTGACCTCATTGGCAGCCGTAGAGGAGCGTTGAGCCAACGCCCGCACTTCAGCAGCCACGACCGCAAACCCCCGACCCTGTGCCCCGGCTCGTGCTGCCTCTACGGCTGCATTCAGAGCCAGGATATTGGTCTGAAAGGCAATATCATCAATGATGTTGACGATCTCGGCTATCTTTTCCGACGAATCACTGATGGCCTTCATCGTATGCACTACAGCCGCCACTGCTTGCCCGCCTTTGCGTGCTGCCGCCGCCGCCTGCTGGGCAGTTTGCTCGGCCTTGCCTGCATTGGCTGCATTTTGTTGTACAGTGCTGGTTAGCTCCTCGGTCGCTGCAGAAGTCTCCTGCAATGAACTGGCCTGCTGATCAGTGCGCTCTGAAAGCAATCCGGCCCCCGAGGCCACCCGCTTTGATACTCCGACAATGGTGGCAGTAGAGTCATGAATACTGCTAATCAATTGGCGCAACTGCTGTTGCATTACACCCATATGCCCGAGCAGGCTACTAATTTCATCACTGCCCTCAACGGCGATAGGTTGAGTCAGATCACCCTGGGCAATACGATCAGCAGTTTGATTGGCCTGGTCAAAGCCCACCGACATTCGCCGCATAGTAGTTAACATGAACCAGGTAGCCGGCAAAGCACCCACAACCAAAATGACAGCAAATAGCAACAAACCAAGTTGATAACGCTTTTCTGCGTGCCGGGCTTCTGCTCCGGCTTGCTCTGACTGATAGGCTTTGAGTGCAAGCAACGCCTGTATGACCCGCTCTCCCTCATAGCGACCCGCCTGTAAAAAGTTTTGCATAGTTTGCGCACTGAAATCCTGCGCATTAATTGCGGCAATCGCTACATCAAGCTGACTGCGCCAAGCCTGCTGCTGTGTAAAGACTGCATCAATGAGTTCCGCCTCAGCCGGCTGTAGAGTGCGCTCCATCAACGCCTTGCGGATCTCGGCATTGATCTGCTTATTTTGTTCTATTGGTTCCAAATGAGCGCTGATCGGATGATCGTGCAGCACATACAGGGGGTTGTCCGGATCATGCTGAAAAGCCAGCAAGACATTGAGACGGGTAGTGAAAAAGTTATAAAGCATGCGATCCACCTGCTCGGCAGTGGCCATGCGATTTTGATAAACCTCACGCAAACTATCGCGAGCTGATATCAGGCCACTTAGACCCACAGCCAACGCAATGATAAATACCAGCCAATACACTCCCATCACCGTCCAGAAACGGCGCGTCAAACGAAATCTATTTAACATATATTCCCTTGCTCAGCCTGACAATTAGTGACAGCTGCTACCAATTGGTGACAACACCTCCAACAGTGTAGCCAATCCCCCACGCAGCAAACCCATGAAAATCGCTCAAAGCACGGGCTAGCTAAACAGATTGATATATGTCGTGATCACAATGGCATTAATAAAATCAATAAATAGTGAACCGACAATGGGGATCACAAAGAATGATTTGGGCGAAGGGCCATTATTATCGGTAAAGGTCTGAATATTGGCCATGGCATTGGGCGTTGCCCCCAGGCCAATCCCACAATGACCGACTGACAGGGTGGCAGCATCATAGTCCCGACCCATGATTCTGAAGGTGATGTAAAAGGCAAACAGAAACACCAGCAGAGTTTGTAACAGCAAGATAAGCAATACCGGGCCAAAAATATCCACCAACTCCCATAGGCGCATGCTCATGAGAGCAAGGACCAGGAAAAAACTCAATGAAACCGAACTGATGGTTTCCATCTCCTGACGGGGGTAGTTAAAACCCCGCCAATCAATGATATTACGCATGATGGCAGCAATCACCATGGCCCCCAGATAAGCTGGCACAGTGATACTGAAATGCTGCAGCAGGCTCAATATTGCCCCACCCAGACCTACTGCCACACTCAACAGCATGATGGCCTGTACAGACAGCGGGATGGGTTCTTTGAGGCTGTCAATGTTGCTGCTTGTGGCTTTCCTTTTGGGCGCCGGATGGAAATGGTCCACATCAAATTCTGACTCACTGCCAGACTCGGGTCCCTGTAGCTTATAGCGGCGTAATAACCGCACCCCCACGGGTCCGCCAATCAATGAACCGGCTACCAATCCCCAGGTCGCTGCAGCAATGGAAACAGGCAAGGCGCCCATCGCCCCCTTGGCCTCCAGCAAGGGACCAAAAGCCGCTGCGGTCCCGTGTCCTCCGGTCAGTGACACCGAGCCGGTGGCCACCCCCAGCAATGGATGGATACCCAGCCAACTGGCCAGCCCGACCCCGAGCGCATTTTGTAATAAAACCAGCAGGGTGCAGCTGAGCAGAAACAGACCCACGGAAATTCCGCCCTTTTTCAGCATTTCCAGGCTGGCGGTAAATCCGATGGTCGTAAAGAACATCATCAAGAGCAGATCACGCAGTGTATTGTCCAGCGCCAGGTTAAAGGCGCCGGTCTGATGCCCAGCCAGAGTAACAAACGAAAATAATAATCCCCCGATAATGGGGGCAGGGATAAAAAACCGACGAAGCAGATATATCCTGTCTTTGATGAAATGACCTAACAACAAAAATACTGCTGCCAGCCCAAGAGTTTCTGCATTACCAAGATCTATCAACATATAATCGGGGCCACCTATCTGTCTCTTTGCGTGGCAAACAGGCACATATCACGCAAAGCTTGTGTATAACGCCCATCGGGGAAAGCCTCAAGCGCCTGTAATGCATATTGCACCTCCTGCTGCGCCACCGCCTGCGTATACTCGACAGCATCAGTGGCACTGATGGCCTGGGCCACCGCCGCAAAATCGGCATTACCCGTCTTGATGGCCTCACGAATGAGCTCGCGCTGCTCGGCTGAACCCACCTGCATCACACGAATCAACGGTAGCGTAGGTTTACCCTCACGTAAATCATCACCGACATTTTTCCCCAGGGCCTCGGCATCACCACTGTAATCTAAAACATCATCTACCAATTGAAAAGCAGTGCC
Source organism: Paenalcaligenes sp. (assembly GCA_035302065.1). Taxonomy (GTDB): domain Bacteria; phylum Pseudomonadota; class Gammaproteobacteria; order Burkholderiales; family Burkholderiaceae_B; genus Paenalcaligenes. The sequence goes on from DATGTB010000019.1 coordinate 12,545, forward strand.
TATATGCCGGCCAAAACAGGCTGCAGACTGCTGCAAATCGCTATCCGCTGCCCCCAGGATGGCGCCCACCTCGGTGGCGGCCTCAAAGAGTTTGGCCGTTTTATAACGTACTACTTGCATATAACGATCCTCGGAAACGTCGGGGTCATGCACATTCAATAGCTGCAACACCTCCCCCTCGGCAATCACCGTGGTAGCTGCAGAAAGCACCGCCATGGCCTGCATCGAGCCAGTTTCCACCATCATCTCGAAAGAGCGCGAATACAAATAATCACCCACCAGCACGCTGGCCGCATTACCAAAAACGGCATTGGCGGTGCTGCGTCCCCGACGCAGATCTGACTCATCCACTACATCATCATGCAACAAGGTAGCGGTGTGTATAAACTCCACCACGGCGGCCAACACATGGTGGTAAGTCCCCTGATAGCCCAGGGCCTTGGCCACCAGCATCAAGACGGCAGGTCGCATGCGTTTGCCACCTGCGCCCACAATATACTCACCAATTGTACGAATCAACACAACCTCGGAATCCAGGCGGGCTCGGATCTCGGCATCGAGCGCCTTCATATCCGCTGCTATCGGGGCAAACAAATTAGAAAGAATCAAGACAATGTCCTGGAAAAGTTAATATGCAAATAAGAAAAACAGTAATTATACGGTGTTGACCGCATTAGCTAAACTTTCTTTGTCATTGCATGCGATTACTGAACGCAAACCATTTTAAGGTTACTATCTATGCTTTCATCATGCACGCTTTATAGGCTGATTTCAGCTGATTGTTCATGGAGGTATGCTTGTCTAAACATGATTTAAGCCTGCTCATCGGGCGGGCAGAGCGCGTTTTGGCTCAGCTCGAGGCCTGGCTGCCCCCCGTCCCCCCCCAAACAGACTGGTCCGCATGGGCCTATCGTTGGCGCAAACACGGGGCCAGCGGGTATCTGGACTCGGTACCCAATATCGCCCGCATTTCCGCAGCCGACCTGCTCCATATCGAGGAGCAAAAACAAGTCCTGGATCGCAATACTGCACATTTTGTTGCGGACAAGCCCGCCAACAATGTCCTCATGACCGGCGCTCGCGGGACGGGGAAAAGCTCCCTGGTGCATGCCATGTTACACAAATTTGCACCGCAGGGGCTGCGTTTGGTTGAGGTCGACAAGGAGGATCTGGCTGATCTCAACGATATCATCCGCCTCATCCAGGATCGTCCCGAACGCTTTGTCATTTTCTGCGATGATCTGTCTTTTGATGCAGGTGAGCCAGGTTATAAGGAACTCAAGTCCGTACTCGATGGTTCTGTTGCCGCTCCCAGTGACAATGTCCTGATTTATGCCACTTCGAATCGGCGCCATCTGATGCCGGAATACACTCATGAAAACCTCGACCCCACCACCCATGCCGGTGAAATACACCCCGGGGAGGCAGTAGAGGAAAAAATCTCCCTCTCGGAGCGTTTTGGTATCTGGTTATCTTTTTATCCCTTTAGCCAGGCCAAATATCTCAAAATTGTCAATTACTGGCTGGCGCAGCTCGGTTGTAATGAGGAGCAAATTGCCGCGGCCAGACAGCCGGCGCTGCAGTGGGCTCTGCAGCGCGGCTCGCGTTCGGGCCGGGTTGCCCGTCAATTCGCACAGGACTGGGCCGCCAATTATGTCTGAGGGCAATCCGGTGCATGTCGCAGTAGGTCTGCTGATGCAGTCTGATCAGCAGGTGCTGCTGACCAGTCGGCCCGTAGACAAACCCTGGGCCTATTGGTGGGAGCTACCCGGGGGTAAAATCGAGGCCGGAGAAAGCCCGCAGCAGGCATTGGCGCGCGAATTACAGGAGGAGCTCAATATCCTCATCGATCCAGCGCACAGCTCGCACTGGCGTACAACCCACTATCACTATCCCAGTGGAACAGTCAAGCTGGAGTTTTTTCTCGTGCGGCAGTGGTCTGGTCGTCTCACCCCGCTCGAGGGGCAGCAGCTCGCCTGGGTGACCCCAACAAAACTGGCCGATATTGGCCCCATTTTACCGGCGACCCTGCCCATTTTACGTTGGCTACGACTGCCTGCTACCTATTTGATCAGCAGTGCCTTTGAGCTGGGCACCGAAAGCTGGCTCAATCGCCTGGCCGACACTTTACAGGCCCAACCGGGCATGGTGCAGTTCCGGGAGCCACAGTGGCAACAGGCAGCCCGCTCCTGCGTGCAAACAAAAACAGCCCTGCAGGATTGCTGGACTCGTACCTTGGCGCTATGCCGACATCACGCAGTTCCCTGCCTGGTCAATAGCGTCCATCCACAAGCTTGGAGGACCAAGGCAGATGGGGTGCATTTACGCAGCCACGATGCCCACGCCCTGAGCGCACTGCCCAGTCGGCCATATGCAGTGCAAGCCCATTTTGGGCTTTCTGCCCATCATCTGCTCGGTGTGTCGACTCATCACCAGCAGGAGTTGCAGTTGGCTGCCCGCCTGCAGGCAGATTTTGCCGTTCTGGGCCCCGTACTGCCGACCGCTTCACATCCCGGCGAGCCAACCCTGGGCTGGACGCAGTTTGAGCAATTATGTCAGCAGGTCGAGCTGCCTGTTTACGCCCTGGGCGGACAAAGCCCCGACCATCTGGCGACCGCTCGCGCACACCAGGCTCATGGCATTGCCGGTATTTCACGGTTACTTTTATCATCTACCCAAGGATCGCATGACCACAGCAGAACACCCTGATGTACAAATCAAAGACCAAGACGATATCCGCTATATGTATCTGAGTAGCCCCTGGATACAGGGCGCCATGTCGCTGAAAGCTCCGCATGAGCTCGTGCACGATTATGCTCAAAACATGATGCTATGGCTGTTATTCAATCAGGCCCCCCATAAAATCGCCCAATTCGGACTTGGGGCGGGCACGCTCACTCGTTTTTGCCAGCATTATTTCCCGCAGGCAGAAATCGAAGTGCTGGAAATCAATCCCAAGGTCATACAAGCCGTTCACGAGCATTTTTTCATCCCCGCAAACAACACACACCTGCGTATCCATGAACAATGTGCCAAGGATTTCATTCAGCAGGCCCCGGCACGCACCTACGATCTGATACAGGTGGATGCCTACGGCTCCGAAGCTGTCGCACCTGCCATTGATGGGGTTGAGTTTTATCAGCATTGTGCCCGTGCCTTGAATGATCGGGGCCTGCTGACCATCAACCTGCTGGGGAGCCCACAAATTATTCATGAGCATATTCATGAATTGAACCAATGCTTTGAGGCCACCGCCTGGCTACCCGAAAACGAGGATGGCAACCTCATTGCCATTGCCTTTAAAAAGGCACCAGAAATAGAATTTGATACCTTATATAAACGTGCGGCCCAGATAGAAAGTCGCTATCAGCTGCCGGCAACCTCCTGGGTCAAGGACCTGGAGGACTGGATGAACGCCGCCCCCGATGACTAACTACCAGTCGACTCCTGCCAGCCCCCGCCTAGAGCGGTAAACAGGCGCACTGCGGTTTGTAGCTGTTCATTTTTCAGATTCAGCATTGCCTGCTCCGTACTTAGGGTATTGGTCTCTACTTGCGCGAGGCTCAGGTAATCCACCAAGCCTGTTTCGTATTGCTCACGCATGGAGCGCAAAGCGCTACGCGCCGCCTCAAGCGCGCGCTGCTGGATGCGCTCCTCGGCCTGCAAACTCCGCCAATCAGAAAACAAATCCTCTACCTCCTGTAACGCCTCCAGTACTGTTTCCCGATAACGTGCTGCTGTTTCATCATATTGCGCCCGGGCCTGCTCAACTCGTGAACGCCGTGCCCCTCCATCAAAAATGCTCAGGGCCAGGGCTGGTCCCAGTGACCAAAATCGTGCCGGGGTGGTAATCCACTCGGACCAACTGCTGCTGCGGTAGCCCCCTTCCAGGCTGAAATTGAATTCCGGAAACCAGGCGGTTTGGGCTACTCCGATCTCGGCATTGGCAGCTGCCACACGACGCTCGGCTGCCACAATATCAGGTCGCCGCTCGAGCAGAGCGCTGGGTATGGTGACCGGCATTTCGGGCAACGAATAAGCCCGTGATTGCGCCTCAAAAGCACGCACAGATGGGGCTTGCCCCAGCAAAACAACCAGAGCGTGTTCCAGCTGCTCGAGCTGACGGCGGGCATTTTCATGCTGGGCACGGGCATTTTCAAGTTGTGCCACAGCACTATCGACATCGCTACGGGCGACCATCCCCACTGCATAGCGATTTTTTGTGATCTCCAGACTATGCTGATAGATGTCTATCGTTTGCTCATACAGCTGCAACAAGGCCTGCGTATTTTGATACTGAAAATAGCTTTGCAGAAAGGTGGAAATCAGACTCAGCTCCACCCCCGCCAAATCAGCCTCCGAAGCCGCTAACTGTGCTTGACTGCCTTCTACCTGCTGACGCACTCGCCCCCAGACATCCAGCTCCCAGGAAACACTGGTATTGACATTGTATTGGGTCTCTGGCGGCTGGCGCCCAGTGCCCGAGCGGCGCACGCTGCTTTGGGCGCCCAGTTGCGGCCAAAACGAAGAGCGGGCCCCTTGCAAGGCTGCCTGGGCGGCCCGATGACGTGCCTGGGCCTGTTCGAGGCTGGCATTACGCTCAATCAACTCGGTCAGCCAGGATTCAAAGCGGGGGTCATCAAATACCTGCCACCATTGTTTTTCTACTGGTTGGGGGGCACTCGGACGCCACCCCTCGCCCTGCCCATTGAGCTGCTTGAATTCTGTCCCTACCTGCACCTCAGGTGTCTCATAATGCGGACCAATGGTACAGGCAC
>DATGTB010000020.1:0-13968 GCA_035302065.1 Paenalcaligenes sp.
CTCGACAAAGGCCAACTCCCCATTAGCATCAACATGCGTATTCCCTATGCTTCTCACCCGGTGGCTTGGCCCAACGATCCGGCGCTACCGTACTACCGGCATACCCACAGCGAACTCGCCCTGCAGCCAGGGCCAGGGACACCCGTCACGCAAACGCCCCCGCCGCAATCACCGCCTTACAACCAGGATGCGGGCAGCAATAGCTGGTATCTGCCCTGGCGGCCAGCTCCTTTCAGCTCATCTAGTAAACAGGAGACAGATGCTATTTCTCCCCCGGCACAATACGAACAAATATCTCATCCTCCTGAATCATGCCCAAATCCGCTCGCGCCCGCTCCTCAATCGCCTGCGCCCCAGCCCCTGCTTTGAGCTCCTCGACCTCGGCTCGGAGTGCCTCGTTTCTGGCTTCCAGGATTTGATTGATTTCTTTTTGTTTTTCTATTTGAGCCTCCAGCTCAAGCACACGCGGACGCCCGCTATCGCTTAACCAATACGAATATTGCAAAATAAATGCCATGAGCAGGAGGATTAATAAGAGCAAACGCATAGACTGCGGTCAGGTCCGATTATCACATCGGACCCGCGTCAAAGAGTAGAAGGATTAGCCGCGCAAATTATAGAAAGCAGCACGTCCGGCGTACGACGCTACGTCGGCAAGCTCCTCCTCAATACGTAGCAGCTGATTATATTTGGCCACCCGATCGGAGCGGGCCAACGAGCCTGTTTTAATCTGCATGGCATTGGTTGCCACTGCTAGGTCGGCGATCGTCGAATCCTCTGTCTCACCGGAGCGATGGGAAATCACTGCGGTATAACTGTGGCGTTTGGCCAGCTCAATGGCGGCAAAAGTCTCGGTCAATGTGCCGATCTGATTGATTTTTACCAAAATTGAATTTCCCACCCCATTGAGTATGCCCTGCTTGAGTATCTCGGTATTGGTCACAAACAAATCATCGCCCACCAACTGTACCTTATCGCCCAGGCGCTCGGTCAGATGCTTCCACCCTTGCCAATCATCCTCGGCCATCCCGTCCTCAATGGAAATAATGGGGTATTTATCGCACCAGCTTTCGAGCAGATAGGTCAACTCCTCAGCATCCAAGCTCAAACCTCCCTCACCCTTAAGATGGTATTTGCCCTCCCGATAAAACTCGGTGCTGGCGCAATCCAGGGCTAATGCAATCTGCGATCCAGCCTCATAACCAGCTGCGTCAATGGCCTGCAAAATGAGCTGAATGGCAGCCTCGTGGTTTTCCACTGAAGGAGCGAATCCTCCCTCATCCCCCACTGCAGTGGACATGCCCCGGGCATGAATAATATCGTGCAATGCATGAAATACCTCAGCTCCCATCCGCAAAGCGGTACGAAAACTGTCTGCCTGCAAGGGCACAATCATGAATTCCTGCATATCGAGACTATTGTTGGCATGAGCGCCGCCGTTGATGACATTCATCATAGGCACGGGCATTTGCATCGCCCCGCTCCCTCCGAAATAACGATATAGAGGCAATCCGCAATCATCGGCAGCAGCGCGGGCCACTGCAATACTGGCTGCCAAAACTGCATTGGCGCCCAAACGGCTTTTATCATCAGTGCCATCCAAATCCAGCAAAACCTTGTCTATAAAGCACTGCTCCTGTGCATCCAGCCCCATCAGGGCCTCGGATATCTCGGTGTTGATGTGCTCCACCGCACGCAAAACCCCCTTGCCCCGATAGCGTGAGGCATCGCCATCACGCAACTCGACGGCCTCACGGGCGCCGGTAGAAGCACCTGAAGGTACAGAAGCCCGGCCAATCGCCCCTGACTCCAGTAATACATCACACTCTACCGTGGGGTTCCCCCGCGAATCCAAAATTTCACGTCCAACAATATCGACGATTGCACTCATGTCTGAAAAATCCTAAATAATTTATTTAGCCATATATCCATAGCAGATGACTGCGGCCTTGATCTTACCACCCCAGCAAGGCGCGTTGTTCTGTTTTTACCACCTCGTCTATTGCCTTCAGGGCGGTCAGTAATGCCTTCATATGCTCGAGCGGCACGGCATTTGGCCCATCAGAAAGCGCCTGGGCAGGATTGGGATGGGTTTCCATGAAAAGACCGGCAATGCCCACTGCCACCGCAGCCCGTGCCAATACAGGCACAAACTCGCTCTGCCCACCTGAACGTCCACCCAGTCCGCCTGGCTGTTGCACGGAATGGGTCGCATCAAAGACCACCGGACAATCCGTCTCACGCATAATAGCCAAAGAGCGCATATCAGAGACCAGATTGTTATAGCCAAACATCACGCCGCGCTCACAGGCCAAAATCGTATTGCCATCGCCGCCGGCCTCACGGGCAGCAGCACGGGCCTTGTCCACAACATGCACCATTTCTTGCGGGCTTAAAAACTGTCCTTTTTTTATGTTGACGGGCTTCAAGGTCGCCGCCACCGCCTGGATAAAATCAGTCTGCCGGCATAAAAATGCGGGCGTTTGCAATACATCAACTGCTGCTGCGACCTCGCCTATCTGTCCTTTTTCGTGCACATCAGTCAGCACGGGAACCCCCAGCTCCGTACGCACATCGGCTAAAATTTGCAAACCCTCGCTCATGCCTGGCCCACGGTAGGAGCCCAGGGAACTGCGGTTGGCCTTGTCAAAAGAACTTTTATAGATGAAAGGGATGCCCAGCTCGCGTGTGATCTCCTGCAATGTGCCCGCGGTATCAAAGGCGAGCTGACGGGATTCGATCACGCAAGGACCGGCAATCAAAAAAAACGGATGCTCCAGACCGGCTGGAAAACCACAAAGATTCATAACTGCTCCTGTTAAGCTGATTGGCCTTGAGCTGTTTTTGTGTTTTGATGTGCTAGCGCAGCCTTCAGAAAACTGATAAATAGCGGATGGCCCATACGCGGGGTAGAAGTAAACTCAGGATGAAACTGCACGCCCAAAAACCAGGGATGATCGGGCAGCTCCATGATTTCAGGCAGCTTTTCATTAGGTGTTCTGGCACTGATCACCAGACCGGACTCCTCCAGGCGTGGAACGTAAACATTATTGACCTCATAGCGGTGTCTATGTCGTTCGTTGACGGTATCCCCATAAATCTCATGGGCCAAAGTACCCGCCTTGACCGGGCAGGCCTGCGCCCCCTTGCGCATGGTCCCCCCCATATCATCCTGATGCGTGCGCTGCTCTATTTGGCCCTCCCGGTCATGCCACTCGGTGATTAATGCCACTACAGGATGGGCTGCTGAAGGATCAAACTCGGTGCTGTTGGCGCCGCCCAAACCTGCCACATGACGCGCAAACTCGACCACAGCCAACTGCATGCCCAGGCAAATCCCCAAAAAGGGGATCTGGTTTTCGCGGGCATAGCGAATGGCCTTGATCTTGCCCTCAACGCCCCGTTTGCCAAAGCCACCGGGGACAATAATGGCATCATAGCGATTCAGCTCCGCAACGCCTTGCTGCTCCAGATCCTCGGAATCAATATAGTCGATATCCACCTGCGTACGCGTGTGAATACCTGCATGCACGAGCGCCTCGGTCAGGGATTTATAGGACTCGGTCAGCTCCACGTATTTACCAACCATGGCAATACGTAAATGATGCTCGGGATGCTCAAGGGCATAGACCAGATTGTCCCACATGGTCAGATCCGCAGGGGGAGGAGACAGCTGTATGGCATCGCACACCAGATCATCGAGCCCCTGTCCATGCAGCATGGCCGGGATTTTATAAATGGTATCCACATCCCACATCGATATCACGGCATCCAGGGGGACATTGGAAAAAAGAGAAATTTTGGCGCGCTCATCCTCAGGGATTTCACGATCAGCCCGACAGAGCAAAACATCAGGATATAAGCCAATCTCACGCAGTTTTTGTACAGAATGCTGAGTGGGTTTGGTTTTCAGCTCGCCTGCGGAGGCAATAAAAGGCACCAGGGTCAAATGAACCAGAGCGGTATTACTGCGTCCCAGCCGCAGGCTCATCTGCCGGATGGACTCCAAAAACGGCAGGGATTCAATGTCACCTACCGTACCACCAATCTCGACAATAGCCACATCAGCCTGCCCGTCATAAGCAGCCTTGGCACCACGGGCGATGAAGTCCTGTATTTCATTGGTGATGTGGGGGATGACCTGTACGGTTTTCCCCAAATAATCGCCCCGCCGCTCCTTGCGCAGCACCGACTCATAGATCTGGCCGGTAGTAAAGTTGTTGACCTTGCGCATCCGGGTTGAGATAAAACGCTCATAATGGCCCAGATCCAAATCGGTCTCGGCCCCATCCTCAGTCACGAAAACCTCACCGTGCTGAAATGGGCTCATCGTACCCGGGTCTACATTAATATAGGGATCGAGTTTGAGCATGGTTACCTTTAAACCACGCGACTCCAATAAGGCAGCCAATGATGCCGCTGCAATTCCTTTTCCCAGAGAGGAGACAACCCCGCCGGTCACAAATACATACTTGGTGGTCATTATCAATTCGCCCAATTTATTTGGGTGCCAACAAAAGATGAAAAATTATAATTCAAATAGGCTCTGTACGCGCAAGCAACCATTGTAAAGCATCCTCTTTCAGGTGCGCAGCTAATTGTTGTCGTACCGTCGCATGATACTCATTTAACCAGTCAATTTCCTCCCGATCCAATAGATCGATATCAATACAGCGCGTATCAATAGGGCACAATGTCAACGTCTCAAACCCATAAAAATCGCCAAACTCGTTGTCAGCTGCGGGTTGGACCAGGACCAGATTTTCTATGCGTATTCCCCACTGACCGGCACGGTACACTGCGGGCTCATTAGAGCTCACCATCCCCTCTTGGAGCGGTACCATCTGTCGGCCCGGGCGCAAACGCCAGGAAATGTTTTGTGGCCCCTCATGCACATTGAGGAAATAGCCCACCCCGTGTCCCGTCCCATGCCCATAATCCAGATGAGCCTGCCACAAGGGCATCCGCGCAATGGCATCAATATGCTGCCCACTAACTCCGGCGGGAAACACGGCTCGCGACAAGGCAATCATGGCTTTCAGTACGAGGCTAAAATCCCGTTTTTGAGCTGCACTCACCTGCCCCACCGGGGTAACCCGGGTAATATCTGTCGTGCCTCCCAGATACTGCCCGCCGGAATCAATCAATAACAAACCATCGCCTTCGATCCAGCTATAGTGTTCTTTGCTCGCCTGATAATGAGGCAGGGCACCATTGGCATTAAACCCCGCAATTGTGCCAAAACTGGGGCTGATAAAATGCGCCCGCCGAGCACGGGCGGCAGTCAATTGCTCATCAACCTCAAGCTCACTGACCGGCCGCTGGGTGATCTCCTGCTCAAACCAGGCATAAAACTCACATAAGGCAATGCCATCCTGCACCATGGTCTCACGCAGATGCGCCTGCTCCTGCTGGTTTTTACGCGCCTTGAGCAAGGTAGTCGGGTTGGGACTGCGAAGCCAGGACATATGACGCGCGGCCCGCACACTACCAGCGGTAACAGCATTATCATCAATCCATAAACACTGAGCAGCGGGCAATTGTGCCAATTGCTGACTCAATTGCTCATAAGCCAGGATCTGCACACCATCTGCAGCAAGCGCCTGTCTGAGCCCGGACGATAACTTTTGCTCATCAATAAATAAATACGCTGACTCCTGTCCCAGCAAAAAATGAGCAAGAAAAACAGGATTATAAGCCACATCCGAACCACGCAGCCCCAGCAGCCAAGCAATATCATCCAGACTGGACAGCAGATGCCAATCGACCTGTTGCGTCTGCATCTGCGCGCGTAGGATGGAAAAATTATCCGCTCGCAGACGACAATTAAAGGGGGGCTCATGCGCATAAACAGGTGCAGTGGGTAGTGCCGGCCGATCCGCCCACAAATCATCCAGCAAGGCATCCTGCTCCTGTATGGTCCAACGTTGCTCACGGGCAAGCGCCTGCCAATGCTCATAGACAGTGATGGCCGTTACCGTACTGTCCATACACAGCACCGAGCCGGCGGGCAAATGCTGTTGCAAATAACCATCCGGCTCGGGCACCCCTGTATCACCCTGTTTCATCAACTGTATCCCTGACTGCCCGAGACTTTGTTCGGCCTGCACCCAATAACGACTATCGGTCCATAACAGGGCCTCGTGCCGGGTCACCAACAGGGTGCCTGCCGAGCCATCAAAACCAGTCAACCAACGTCGAGCCTGCCAATGCTCGGGCAAATACTCGGATAAATGAGGGTCGGAAGTCAAGACCAGATAGGCATCAATCTGATGCGCAATCATCAATGTGCGTAACGCCTCCAAACGGATTGAAATTTGATCGCTAATCGTCATGTTTACTGCCAATAAGAGAGGTACAGGTGAATTACAGGATACGATGACCCATCCAATGAACAACGCCCGCTTTCTAGATGAAAACGGGCGTCCAACCACGACACGGCCAAGCCGCTAACTACAGCGGTCAGGCCTTGGCGGTGACTGCGCTCACATCGAGTTTGGCTGCGGTTTTTTCCTGCACCTCCTCGATGGTTACACCTGGTGCCAGCTCAGTAAGCCTGAGCCCATCCCCTGTCACCTCAAAGACACCCAGATCGGTAATGATCAAATCAACCACACCAACACCAGTCAGGGGCAACGTACACTCGGGCAAAAGCTTGAGTTCGGTACTGCCGTCCTTTTTGTTGACCACATGCTCCATCAACACCACGACTCGCTCAACCCCGGCAACCAAATCCATGGCGCCGCCCATGCCCTTGACCATTTTGCCTGGAATCATCCAGTTGGCCAGATCGCCCTTTTCGGAAACCTGCATGGCCCCCAAAATGGCCAAATTAATCTTGCCGGCCCGAATCATGGCAAAAGAATCTGCCGATGAAAAAAACGAGGAGCCCGGCAGAGTGGTCACGGTTTGTTTACCTGCATTAATCAAATCGGCATCGACCTCATCCTCACGCGGAAAGGGTCCAATGCCCAGCAGCCCATTTTCTGACTGCAACCAGACGGTCATATCCTCCGGCACATGGTTTGCCACCATGGTAGGCATGCCGATACCCAAATTTACGTAGTAGCCATCACGCAGCTCCCTGGCTGCTCGTGCGGCCATCTCATCACGCGTCCAAGCCATTATAAACCTCCTTAATCTGTACGTACGGTGCGATGTTCTATGTGTTTTTCAGGGTGTTCATTGAGCACAATACGATCGACAAAAACCCCGGGTAAATGAACATGCTCAGGATCAAGCTCGCCGATTTCGACCAGCTTTTCCACCTCGACAACAGTGATTTTCCCGGCCATTGCGACATTAGGGTTAAAATTGCGTGCGGTCTTGCGAAAAACCAGATTGCCGCTTTTGTCAGCAATATAAGCTTTGACCAGCGCTACATCAGGCACGATGGCCCGCTCCATCACATACTCACGGCCATCAAATTCACGTGTTTCCTTGCCCTCAGCTACCATGGTGCCAGCACCTGTAGCAGTAAAGAATGCCGGAATACCCGCGCCCCCTGCGCGCAAACGCTCTGCAAGGGTCCCCTGAGGAGTAAACTCTATCTCTATATCCCCAGCCAGATATTGACGCTCGAACTCCTTGTTCTCGCCGACATAAGATGAGATCATCTTGCTCAACTGCCGGGTTTCGAGCAACTGCCCGAGCCCTTTACCATCGACACCTGCATTATTACTCACCCCAGTTATATTTTTAACGCCGGTTTCTCGCAATGCCGTTATCAAGGCCTCGGGAATACCACATAACCCAAAGCCACCAACAGCGATTGTCTGTCCATCGGCCACCACCCCGTCGAGTGCGGCCTTTGCACTGGGATAAACTTTGCTCATTTATGCGCTCCTATCGGTGTAGACTTTTATATTTTGATGGTACTTCCTATAGTTATATTAACGCTTCACAGGCTTGCATGCTAGGCTAAGTCCTGAAAAACCCGTATAGTTGATGAAAACTTGCTCTCTCATACTGCAGTTTTTCACTATACTTTAATGACTGAGAGTATCTACGTCTAGAATTGTATTCGGAGAATCAAAGATGTCTGAACGCGACTCCATGGAATATGATGTCGTAATTGTTGGCGCTGGACCGGCAGGCCTTGCTACGGCCATCCGGCTAAAACAGCTGGCCAATGAAGCCCAAAAAGAAATCAGTATCCTCGTACTGGAAAAGGGCGCTGAGGTCGGCGCCCATATACTGTCGGGTGCCGTCATGGATCCGCGTGCACTCGGCGAGCTAATCCCGGACTGGAAGGAAAAAGGAGCCCCGTTAAATGTCCCTGTCACCGAAGACAGGTTTCTTTTTCTGAGCCCCGACAAAGCCCGCCAAACTCCTGACTGGCTCTTGCCCGACACATTTAAAAACAAGGGCAATTATGTCGTTCGCCTGGGTGAGGTTACCAAATGGCTGGGCGAGCAGGCCGAGGCCCTGGAAATTGATGTCTTTCCGGGCTTTGCTGCCGCCGACATTCTCTACAATGATGAAGGCGCAGTTTGTGGGGTAGTAACAGGTGATATGGGGCTGGAGCGAGATGGCAGCAAGGGACCCAATTATCAGCCCGGCATGGAGCTGCATGCCAAATACACCATTTTCGCGGAGGGTTCGCGCGGCCACCTGGGACGTCGTTTGATAGAAAAATACCAGTTGGACAAAAACCGTAATGCCCAAAGTTATGGCATAGGCCTCAAGGAACTCTGGGAGGTCGAGCCGGGGCAGTCTCATCCCGGGCTGGTTGTGCATACGGCGGGCTGGCCGCTGGATACAGATACTTATGGCGGCTCATTTCTGTATCATCTGGATAATAACCTGGTGGCAGTTGGTCTGGTTGTGGGGCTGGATTATGCCAACCCCTGGCTTTCTCCGTTTGAGGAGTTTCAGCGCTTCAAGACACACCCGGCCATTCGGCCTACCTTTGAGGGCGGCAAGCGCATCGCCTATGGCGCCCGCTCATTGACTGCTGGCGGCCTGATGTCACTGCCCAAAATGGTCTTTCCGGGCGGCGCCCTGGTGGGCTGTGATGCTGGCCTGCTCAATGCCGCCCGCATCAAGGGGAGCCATTCAGCCATCAAATCCGGCGCCCTGGCGGCCGAGGCTGTGTTTGCTGCCCTCAATGAGGACCGTCAGCATGATGAGCTGACTGCCTACCCGCTAGCATTTGAGCAATCCTGGCTACACGATGAGCTGCATCAGTCGCGCAACTTCAAACAGTGGTTCAAAAAAGGACGCACCGTTGGTACCCTGATGACCGGTGTAGAGCAGTGGTTACTGCGGGGCAAATTCCCCTGGTCCTTGAAAAACCACCGGCCCGATCATGTCTACCTACAACCTGCCGATCAATGCGAACCCATTGAATACCCGCGCCCTGATGGGGTCTTGACCTTTGATCGTTTAAGCTCGGTCTATCTGACCAATACCCATCATGAGGAAAATCAACCGGTGCATTTAACCCTCAAGGATGCTGAGCTGCCTGTAGAGGTAAATTTAAAAACCTATGCAGGTCCAGAGGCAAGGTACTGCCCGGCAGGTGTCTATGAGTTTGTCAAAGATGATGAGGGCCAGGATCAACTACAGATCAACGCCGAGAACTGTATCCACTGCAAGACATGCGACATCAAGGATCCTAATCAAAACATCGTCTGGGTCACCCCCCAGGGGGGCGAAGGACCTGTTTATAGCGGGATGTAGGGCTATGCTGTGATGCGGGGCTGCCAACGCACCCCGCATATGCTGGATGCAAACCCCCCTTTACTTATTTTCCCGTTTGGTTAAAATTTGCACTGTCTATTCTCGTCATCATAAATTTCAACGCTGCGCTCATGTCCATACCACCTGCTCAACCCATCCTCACCCAAACCTTACAGAGATTAACCAAAAAAAGCACTTTGGCCTTGGGGCTTGTGGTGATGGCGCTGTTGACAGGTTGTGCGACCCAGTCCGCACACCAGCAAAATGCTGAGCTCGATGATCTGCTCGATGAATTACGCAATGAATATGCCTACCGGACACAGTCTGATCCCCTGGGGGCCTACCTGGCCAACCGAGGTCTGACAGATCGCACCTTTTCCTATGCACGTGAGCACTTGGGTCGCGGCACCCATCAGATGGCCGGCGAGGCACTTAATCTATTAGGCATCAAATACACCTTTGGTGGCGAGGACCCCAACAGCGGTTTTGATTGCAGCGGCCTGGTCGGCTATGTGGCCGAGCAGTCCTTGGGCCTGAACTTGCCCCGCAGCTCAGCCGAGTTGGCAAAAATGGGCACACGCGTTGAGCAGGCCGATCTCAAACAGGGGGATTTGGTCTTTTTTAATACCCGCGGGGCACGCTTTTCGCATGTAGGTATTTATATTGGGGACAACAAATTTGTCCACGCACCCCGAACCGGAGCGGTGGTACGCATTGAGGATATGGGGGTCTCCTACTGGCGCCAGCGTTTTACTGGCGCCCGCAGGCTTGATGTGGATGATGCACGTCTGGCCCAGCGCTAAACACTAACCAAACATGGCCTTGTCCACACGCTCACGGGTGAGTTCGGCCGAGAGCATTTCCAGAAACAAATACATATAATCACGCAGATAGCTGCCCTCACGCAGGGCAACACGGGTGATATGCGTGCCAAACAAATGTCCGGCAGGTAGCCCGACCAGGGCCTTGTCCCGTCGGGGATCAAAAGCCATACCAGCAATAATACCAATGCCCAGGCCGACATCCACATAGGTTTTAATCACATCAGCGTCAATCGCCTCCAGGACGATATTGGGCTCTATACCCGCCTTGGCAAAAGCCTCATCAATGGTGGGACGACCAGAAAACCTGCGGTCATAGGTCACAATGGGATAGCTGGCAATACGTTCGAGCGTCAACTCTGTGGCCCGATTAGCAGGTAAATCAGCCAGTGGGTGATCGGGGGCAACCACAACGGTATGCTGCCAGGGGTAAACAGGCAGCGCAACCAACCCGTCTATTTCAGCCAATGTTTCTGTTGCCACGGCAATATCAGCCCGCTCATGCAAGACCATCTGAGCCAAATGCGGCGGGCTGCCCTCGGCCAGCACCAAATGAACCTTGGGAAACCGCTGCCTGAACTCGGGGATGACCTTGGGCAATAAATAACGAGCCTGCGCATGGGTACAGGCAATGGTCAGGGTACCGGAATCATGCTGGGCATAATCAGCGCTCACCTTTTTCAGGTTTTCCAACTCGGCCATAATTCGGTCAATGACCTGGGAGACATCCTTGCCCGGACGCGTCAGGCCACGTATGCGCTTGCCATGACGCTCGAAAATCTTGACACCCAGCTCCTCCTCCAACTCAATGATGGCCTTGGACACGCCTGGCTGGGAGGTATGCAGGGCACGCGCTGCATCGGTCAAATTAAAATTACGTCTAATTGCCTCACGGACGAAGCGAAATTGCTGTAGATTCATATGCTACTCTCCTTAGGCAGCCATTATACGTAATAAAGGGAGTGCTTTTTATTTCATTTGGTTATAAGCATAGGACTTTTGCTTTTCAACAGGCCAGTCACTCCTCTTTAGGTTTTTTCACGCGCAGCCTTTGCCAAAGCAAAAACACCATCAAACCAGCAAATAAAGCATGCACCAGCCACAAGCCCAGTTCAAAAGGCAGTGTGCCTTTGTTAATCCAACCACGCGACAAATTAATCAAATTCATATAGAGTAAAGCCAACAAACCGGCAACCAGCACATCTCCACTACGTCCCAGACGAGGGTTGACCGCACCTAAGGGGATCGCCAATAGTGCCAGATTCAGCGCAGCCAGGGGCATGGCCAGGCGCCACATCAGGTGAGCCTGTGAGCCCTCATCAAAGCTCTGCACCAAACGCTCGGTTGTACGAGCCTTGAGCTGCCTTTGCGCTTGGGCACGGATCGCCTCCGGATTGGTATCCTCATCACGATTCTCCATCCGTACCCCATAGCGATCAAATTTGAACAAACGCATATCTCCTGCCCCGGGATGCAAATCATAACGATGACCATCATGCAGCACGAGAAAGCGGTCATTATTGTCCATGATCTCTGTATGAGCACTCTGTGCTGTGATCACATGCAGCCACTCCTCGCCTTCAATGCGCACAACCACCTGCCCCAAATCATCATCATCGCTGATGGGCTCCTCACTGAAAAACACGCGCTCACCGCCCTCGGTCTCAATAAACTCGCCCGTACTGACCCTGCTCAGATCGGAACGCAGCTCATAGCGTTGATGGTACTCGGCAATTTGGCGATAAGCCCAGGGCGCCCCGTAAAAAGTAAGAGCAGCTACAATGAGCGCTACAGGCAAGGCACAGTATAATACGGGACGTATCCAGTGACTGAGTGAAAGCCCACTGGAGAACCACACCACCATTTCGGATTCGCGGTAACTGCGGCTTACGGTGGTCAAAACTGCTATAAACAAGGATACTGCCAAGATGACGGGTAACGCAGTGATACTGGAAAATACCGCTAGACCCAAAACAACCTCGGCGCCAATACGTCCACTGGCAGCATCGCCGAGCAGACGCACCAGCAGCACACTGAGCCACACGACAATCAGGGTAGACAACACGACCCCACCATGGCTTAATATTTCAGAGACTACGCTGCGCCTGAACAAAGACATATACTAAACTCGATATTTTTACGGTAAACAACGCAATCTATTTGCATAACAAAAGGATATTTGTATGAAACTAAATGCCTTAACCACAACCCCCGTTTCCGAGGTGGAAACCTCAGCGCTTGCGGTCGGGGTGTTTACAGACAAGGAACTCACCCCTGCCGCCAAAGCCCTGGATGAGGTAGCAAACGGGGCGCTTTCAGAGGTTTTGCAAAGCGAGTTCAAGGGCCGGGCAAAGACACATATTGTGCTTCGCCAACTGCCCAATATCAAGGCACAACGCATTGTCATCATTGGACTGGGCGAAAAGAAAAAATATAACACTAAAACTCACTTTGAAGCAGAAAAACAATTTGCACAATACTGCGTGGACGCCAACCTGACCGATGCTGTCTCGACTCTGGCTAGCAATGACTGCGCAGGATCGTCCCTGCGTGTACGGGCGCGCGCAGCTGCACAGGCACTGCTGCTCAGCACTTATAAATATGATCATACCCTAAGCAAAAAAGCTGATCCTATTGTGCTGGAGCGCTTTGGTCTGTGGGTGAGCAAGACCCAGCAAGCCGAGGCCGAGGCCGGTCTGCGCGAGGGGCAGGCCCTGGGTGAGGGGCAAAACCTGACCCGTCTGCTGGCTGATCTCCCCCCCAACATCTGTACCCCGACCTATCTGGGTGAGCAAGCCAAGCAATTGGCTCAGACCTTCCCCCAGATCAGCACCGATGTGCTGGGAGAAAAACAGATTGAGGCCTTGAAAATGGGGGCCTTCCTGTCAGTAGCCAAAGGTTCTGCCCAGCCGCCCGTGTTCATCGAGATGAAATACACCCCCGAAAATGCCTCGGATGAGGATCCAATCGTATTAGTAGGCAAGGGGCTGACTTTCGACTCCGGCGGCATTTCCATCAAACCCGCCCAGAAAATGGACGAAATGAAATACGATATGTGCGGTGCGGCCAGCGTGCTGGGCATTTTTCATGCCATCGCCCGCATGGGTATCAATCGTCCAGTCATCGGCCTGATTGCCGCTTGTGAAAACATGCCCAGCAGCACCGCCAACAAACCGGGCGATATTGTCACGGCAAAATCCGGTACCACCATCGAAATCCTCAATACCGATGCCGAGGGCCGTCTCGTACTTTGCGATGCGCTGACCTACGCCGAGCGCTTCAATCCGGCCACAGTAATCAACATGGCCACCCTTACCGGCGCCTGTGTGGTTGCCCTGGGCCATCACAACAGTGGTTTATTTAGTAACAATGAGCGCCTTAAAAATGAGTTGCTCGAAGCCGCCCGAGAGGCCAATGACCCAGCCTGGCCGCTGCCCATAGATGATACGTATCAGGAACAGCT